>CAZNXR010000135.1:0-6371 GCA_964576815.1 uncultured Caulobacterales bacterium
AAGATAACGACGCCGACATTGTCCGTTTCGAGGTTCAGGGCCATGCCCTTCACCCCATTGGCGAACTCGACCATCTCGCCGGCCTGCACGTTGTCGAGGCCGAAGACGCGCGCGATGCCGTCGCCGACCGAGAGCACCTGGCCGATCTCCGAGACTTCGGCGTCCTTGCCGAAATCCTTGATCTGCTGCTTCAGGATGGATGAGATTTCCGCCGCGTTGAGTTCCATTTTAGCGTCACGCCTCTTTCATCACGGATTTAAGCCGGTTGAGTTTTGTCTTCAGCGATGAGTCGATCATCGTCGAGCCGACCTTGACGATCATGCCGCCGAGGAGCTCCGGATCGACCTTCACGGAGAGATTGACCGCCTTGCCGACGACCCGCTCGATCTCGCCGCGCAGGCGCTTGGTCTGGTCGGTGTTGAGCGGCGCGGCCGACACGGCCTCCGCCGAGATCTCGCCGCGATGCGCCGCGAGCCGCTGCATGAAGGCGGCGATGACGCCGCCCAGCGCGAACAGGCGCCGGTTCTTCGCAACGACGCCGAGGAATTTTTTGGTGAGCGGGGAAACGCCCGCCTTATCGGCGATCGCCGCGAGGGCGCGCGCCTTGGCGTCGGCGTCGTAGACGGGGCTCTTCAGCATCGCCCGCAGGTCGGCCGAGGCGGCGATTGCGCCTGAAAGCGCCTTGAGGTCGGCCTCGACCCGCTCAAGGGCGGCACCCTCTTCAGCGAGATCGAAAAGCGCCTCGGCGTAGCGGGCGGCGGCGGTTGATGGGGATGCGTCCGCAGGCATGGGGCGGCCCGTTTCTCCGTCCGGTCCGGCGCGGGGGAAAATCCGCACCCAGTCCATTGAATTTACAGCGAATTTGGAGCCGATCGGCAGGCCTGCCGGGCTCCTTGACGCGAATTGCGGCGCGCATAGCACGCCCCCCATGGCGGCGCAACAAATGGTCCTGCGGCGGAATGGCCGTAACGGGCGATGCAAAACGCCCTATAGGCCCCGCCTGATGAAGATTCTCTATTCCCACCGGACAAAGTCTTCCGACGGACAGGCGGTGCACATCCGGTCCCTGACCGAGGCGCTGAAGCGGCGCGGCTGCACGCTCGACATTGTCGGTCCGGATGAAACGGCGCCGGCGGCGCGTCCGCTCGATGCGCGCGCCGGCGTCGGCCTGCGCCGCTTTCTGCCGCCGACGATCCATGAGGCGGCGGAACTTGCTTATTCGGTTCCCGCCTATTGGCGGCTTGCGGCCCGCGCCGGCGCCTTCGCGCCCGATGTCCTCTATGAACGCTACAATCTCTTCTTTCATTCCGGCGTCCGGCTGGCGCGCGCCCGGAGCGTGCCGCTGCTCCTTGAAGTCAACGCGCCGCTTGCAGAAGAACGCGCGCGTCACGGCAAGCTGGCGCTGAAGCGCCTCGCGCAATGGAGCGAGCGGTCGATCTGGCGCGCGGCGGACCGGGTCCTGCCGGTGACGCGTGCGCTGGCGGAGTATGTCGTCGCCGCGGGCGTCGGCGCGGAGCGGATCACCGTAATCCCGAACGGCGTCGAAAGCGAATTTCTCGCGGAACACGATCCCCGGCCCGTGCGCGAGCGCTACGGCCTTGGGGGTAAGATTGTGCTGGGTTTCACGGGCTTCGTGCGCGACTGGCACGGCCTTGACCGCGTCGTCGCCTATCTGGGCGAACGCCGCCGTGACGATATCGCCCTGCTGATTGTCGGGGATGGCGACGCGCGCGCGAGCCTTGAGCGGCAGGCGCGATCGCTCGGGATCGACAAGGCCGTCATTTTTACGGGCGTCGTCCAGCGTGAAGCGGTTCCCGAACACCTCGCCGCCTTCGACATCGCCCTGCAGCCCGCCGTGACCGCCTACGCATCGCCGCTGAAGCTTTTCGAATACATGGCCGCCGGCCGCGCCATCATCGCGCCGGACATGGCGAATATCCGCGAAGTCATCGACGACGGCGCGGCCCTGCTGGTCGCCGAAGCCGACAACGCTGCCTTGATCAGCGCACTCGACACCCTTGTAAACGACACCAGCCTGCGCGCGCGTTTCGGCGCCGCAGCACGCACCGCCCTCATCCGGCGAGGCTTCACCTGGGACGAAAACGCCCGCCGCGTCGAAGAAATCGCCAGCGCGGAAATGGCGAGGCGGCGCGCCGCCCCCTAGAGCTTCGGGCGATTGATAGGAATCGCCCAAGCTCTAGTTTTTCGGTGGTCGCGGCGGCTTTGCGAAAAACCGCGTTGCACTTTTGTCGCCCGCCGCTCTAGTCGGCGTCGAAGTAAACTCTTAAGAGACATAAGTATTCAGGCGCCCGTTTCTGTCGGCGCCGGGTGGGGACTTAAAGGGGGCGGCTGCATGAACAGTTTTTGCATTTCATCTGCAATCGCGGCGCTGATCGTCGCGGCGACCGGCGCAGCCGCGGCCGACAAAGTTTACGGCGTCGAGATTTCGCCGAGCGGCAAGCACTACGCCGTGCTGCGCGACGCGGGCGACCAGCGCGCGCTGGCGATCTACATGGTGGACGACCTGTCGGCGCCCCCTAAGGGAATCGGCCTCGGCACGATCACTATCGAGGATTTCGAGTGGGGCGGCGATGACCATATCCTCGCGCGCTTTTCGGGCGAGAAGGGCGGGCTTGATACCGTCGCGGGACTTCAGAAGCTTGAATTTCATCGCTGGATGTCGATCTCGCGTGAGACCGGCGCTTCTCGGACCCTGTTCGGAAACGAAGAGGGCGCCGACTATTACTACTTCATCGCCTCGGCCGGCGCGCTGCTCGCGTCGAATCCGGCGGAGCGCGACCGCGCCCTGTTCGCGCGCAGCTACCCGCAAGTGTCGAACCCTGGACCGTCGCGACTGAAGCAAGGCCAGGATCAGCTCCTTTATTCCCTGCATTACGCCAATCTGAAGTCGGGCGACATCAAACGCATGTCGGACGGCGACAAGAACACGATCGACTGGATCGTTGACGCCTCTGGAAAGCCGGTCGCCCGGATCGATCAGTTCGAAACGACGAAGAAGATCGAGATCATGGCCGCCGATGCGGAAGGAAAGCGCTTCAGCAAGGTCGGCGAAATTTCCGGCGACCAGATGCAGAACGAACAGATCAGCTTTACGGGGGTCGGCGCGAGTCCGCGCTCGCTCCAAGCGCTGCGCAATCTGGGCGGCGGACAGTCCCTGACGGAATACGACCTCGACGCCGGCGCCTTCAGGCCGGAAACGCTGGATGTCGGGTCGGTAAGCCGCATCGTTTACGATCCGCGCGAGGCGCGGGCGAGAATCGTCTATGTGGTGGACGCTGGCGGGGAGCGCGTTCGCCACCTCGACCCGGCCGATCAAAAGACGCAAGCGTCGCTGGAGAAGGCGGTCGCCGGCGCGGCGATTTCCATCGTGTCGAAATCGATCGACGGGATGCGAATGATCGCGCGCGCCGACTACAGCGGCAAGGGCCCCGAGTTCTACTTCTTCGACAAGGCCGCGAAGCGGCTGGAACTCGTCGCGGCGAGCGAATAGCGGCGCGCCCGCGCCTCACCCTCGCCTTGACGCCACGACCTGCGCGGAGCCGTCATCGAGGGCGCGGTCGGCCAGCGGCGGCGCAAGCGCGTTGTCCTCGCGCAGCAGTCCTTCCCATTTCGCGACCGCCGCCGTCGCCACTGAATTGCCGACGATGTTCGTGCCTGAGCGCCCCATGTCGAGAAACTGATCGACCGCGAGAAGGAGCAACAATCCTTCCTCCGGCAGGTTGAAGGCGGTGAGCGTCGCGGCGATGACGACCAGCGAGGCGCGCGGCACCGCCGCCATGCCCTTCGACGTCACCATCAGGAACAGCAGCATGGTGATCTGCTGCGTCGCCGACAGATCGATCCCGTAGGCCTGTGCGATGAACATCGTCGCAAAGGCGCAATACATCATCGAGCCGTCGAGATTGAAGGAATAACCGAGCGGCAAGACGAAGCTCGCGATGCGATTGGCGACGCCGAAGCGCTCCAGCCGCTCAAGAAGTTTCGGATAAGCCGCTTCTGAGCTCGCCGTCGAAAAGGCGATGACGACCGGCTCGCGTATGTTCGCGATGAGTTCGCCGATGCGCTTGCCGATGACCGCGCGCCCGGCGAGCGCGAGCGCCGCCCACAAGATGAGGAGCGACAGGTAAAATCCGCCGACGAATTTTCCATAGGTGACGATCACGCCGAGGCCCTTCGTCGCGACGACGCCGGCGAGCGCGGCGAACACGGCGAACGGCGCCAGCAACATCACATATTTGGTGATCTTGAGCATCAGATAGGCGCCTTGCTCGAGGATCTCGACGACTTTCGCCGTCTTCTCCCCAAGCTTTGCGAGCGCGACGCCGGCGAACACCGAGAAAATGACGATCTGCAGGATCTCGTTCGTCGCCATGGCCTCGAAGATCGAGCGCGGCACCAGATGCGTGATGAAATTCGCGAGCGTGAAATTCTCCGCCGTCGGCGCGCCGTTCGCCGCCGCCGGCAGGCCGGCGTCGAATCCGGCCCCCGGCTGGATGAGGTTCACCATCACGAGGCCGAGGCCGAGCGAGAAAAGCGAGGCGACGACGAACCAGATCATCGTGCGAAGCCCGACGCGCCCGAGCGCTTTGGGATCGCGCATATGCGCGATGCCGACGATCAGCGTCGTCAGGACGAGCGGCGCGATCACCATCTTGATCAGGCGCAGGAAAATGTCGGTTACGATCTTCATCGCAGCGGCGAACTCGGCCGCGCCTTCGGCGCCGAGCCGCTGGTGGACAAGCGCGCCGGCCGCGACGCCGAGCAACATGGCGACGACGATGATCTGAAACAGTCTCTTGGCCATTTGAGCCGAGCCCCGGTCGGAAATCCGCGGGAAGCTATCGGCGGTCGGCCGCGAAGTCCACGGCGCCGGCTTCAAGTTCCGAGATTAAACTCCGCACACCTACTTTAAGCGTTGACGGAAACAAAAACCGTCAGAAGCGCTCAAGCAGGCGCTCGAGATAGTTGATTTCGTCTTCCGTGCGCTCACCATCCGACAGGCGCCGGCGGAGTTCTTCGAGCAGTTCGCGCGCGCGCTGGGCGTCGGACTTGTCCGGAACGTCGACGCCCTGTCCGGTCGGCGCGCCGAGCGGGCGCCCCAGCGGATCGCGCAATGGCTGCTGTCCGCCCCGCCCCTGCGCGGCCTGCGCGTTCGCGCGCTCTTCCTTGGCCAGCGCTTCGGCGCCCTCGCGCAAATTGGCGATCGCTTCTTCCATAGCGTTTCGCGCGCCGTCGAAGTTCCTGGCGCCGAGATCGCCTTCCGCGCGGCGCATCGCCGAGAGCGCGCGGGAGAGCGCCTTGCCGGCGTCGGCCGTTTCGCCTTCGGGCGCCGCGCCCTCGAGCGCCTTCATCAGGTCGGCGAGATCAGCGCCAAGCGCGCCTTCGTCGGCGGCGAGGTCGTCGCCGGCGCTGTCGCGCTTCTCCCCGCGCCGGAACGCTTCGTCGGCGAGCGCGCGCTGACGCGCAATGAGATCGCCGACGGCGCCCGCCTGACCGCCGGCGCCTTGCTGGCCGCCCGCTCCGGCCTGACCCTCGCCGCCCGCGCCGCCTGGCGCGCGAAGATTGTCGAGCAGCGCTTCGAGATCCGCGAGAGCCTGACGTGCGGCGTTGGCGGCGCCGGACTTTGCGAGATCGCGCACGGCGTCCAGCATCGCGTCGAGATCGTCGGCAGTCACGGTCTGATCGGCGGGCGGCGCGTTCGGGTCGGAGCCCGCGCCCGATTGCGCCAGCGCTTCGAGATAGTTTTGCAGCGCAGCGCGCAGCGCCTCGGTCAGGCGCTCGATTTCGGCGTCGGCGGCGCCGTTCTCCAGCGCATCGCGCAGCGCCTGCCGGGCCGCATCGAGACGCTGGCGCGCAAGCTCAGTCGTCTCGTTCTCAAGCTGCAACGCGAGCGGCCAGAATTCTTCAATCGTCGCATCGCTGTCGTCGCGGCCGCGTTTATTGACGCGCCACATCGCCGTTCGGAGCAGCAGATAGTCGGTCGGGCGATCGAAGAAATATTCAGGGCCGAGCGTCAATCCGCTAAGCGCCCATTCGACGCGGCGCCACTCCGCCGGCGCAACCGCAAGCGAGCGGCGCTGCTCGACGACCGCCTTCGCCAGCGGATTGAAGAAATCACGCGACGGCAAGGTCAGCGCGACCGGCAGGGTTTTGCCTTCTTGTCCCAGCGCGTCGGCGACGATCACCGTCGCAATGACCGCCAGGCCCGCCCAAGGGTGCGACGAAAGATCGACGGCGGCGGCGCGCGCGCCCGGGGCGCCTTTCAAGGCGGGAAGCGCGATGCGCCGCACCTCCGCCGCAGCCTCGGCGCTCACCGGCGGCGCGTCGAGCGGCATCGGCTGACCGGCGTC
>CAZNXR010000136.1:0-6306 GCA_964576815.1 uncultured Caulobacterales bacterium
CTTGAACGAGCGACCTTTGATAGCGTGCTTCCGGGCCTGCTGGAAAAAACGCTGGAGCGCGGCTGGAAAGCGGTCGTTCGCTGCGGCTCGCGCGCGGCGGTCGAGCGGCTCGACGAAGCGCTCTGGACCTATAGCGAAGAGTCGTTTCTTCCGCATGCGGCGGACCGCGAACGCGCGAGCGAGCAGCCGATCTTCCTGACCGAAGGCGAAGAAACGCCGAACGGCGCCGGTGTTCTTTTTCTTGTTGATAACGCGGCGGCGAACGCGGCTTCTCTCAGCGCCTTCACCCGCTGCGTGACGATCTTCGACGGCCGCGACGAGTCGGCGGTCGCAAACGCTCGCGCATTCTGGAAAGCGGTGAAGGCCGAAGGTCACGACGCAACCTACTGGAAGCAGTCGCCGCAGGGCCGCTGGGAGAAGCAGGCGTAAGCGCTCGCCGTTCCCTCCCTTGAAAAGGGAGGGCTTTCGCGCACGCGTTCGTCTTCGAACGCGTTCTTGCGCGAAAGGGAGGGTTCACTCCCTCAGTCCAGCAGCGCGAACCCTGCCGTTCGGCCAAGACCAGCCGCTGCGCGGCTGGGGCCTCACACCCTCCCGTTTCAAGGGAGGGAATACCCTTTCTTCGCCTACCTCAAAAACCACAACGGCGACTGCCCGGAGAGCGCGATCGCGAAGGCGGCGATCGACAGCATCCCGAAGAGCGCCGCGGCGGTGAAAGCGAAGATGGAGCCCGTGCGCGGGCCGATGCGGTCTCCGATCCAGCCAGCCAGCGGCGCGGCCTGCATCATGTGCAACGCGAAAAAATGCGCGGGCCGGAGGTCCGGATCGGTCATCGACCAGCCGAACAGGAAAACCCCGTTCTGGTCGGTCGCGAGCGGCGCGTTCACGAAATGGCTGCCGTTCTGCGACATGGCGCCTGCGACGACGAGCGTCAGGACGGGGCCGAAGATCAGCCCCAGCATCGCCCCGTCGCGAAGGCCTGACGGGGCATCGCCTTTCGTTCGCGCGATCTTCAGCCCAAGGATGAAGGCGGCGAGAATAAGCAGCACGGCGCCGACGCCCATTGCGATGTAGATCTGACTTTCCAGCGCTGTTTCGTAATTATAGTGCGACGCGCGCCCGCGCATCGCCTGCAGCGCGATGTAGAAGATCTCAAGGACGCCGGAAGCAATCGACGTGAGGACCGCAAATCCGATGGCGAGCCCGCCGCGCCGCTCCGGCGGCAAAATCTGCAGCAGCGCGGCGAGCGTCAGGAAATGCAGGGAGAGCGACAACGAGAATTTCAGCGGCTTGTCCCAGATGGGCGCGCCGTTGAATAATCGCGGGTCGAAGAAATGCGCGGGCGCGAGCGCGATGGCGAGCGCCGCCATGAACGCGGCCGCGCTCGCCCACGCGAGGCCCGCGCCGCCGATCTCCGCGCGCGAAAAGCGGATCGAACTCATGCAGCCTTTTTCCGCACGACCGCCGCAAGGCCCGCGCGTGTCAGGAAGAACAGGAGCAGCCCAAGCGGTCCAAGCATAAAGGTCGCGACGAGGATCGGCGCCTGGATGAGACGATGGATGCCCGCTTCATCAGCGCGGCGTGCGATCCACGCGCCGATGAAAAGATCGAAGGCGAGGTAGTGGATCCATCCGGCGGTAAGCAGCGCGTCGGACGCGAACAGCGCGCGCACTTCGGAAATCGAGCCGAAGCCGCCGTCGCTCGATCCGAAATTTGCAAGGATTAAGCCCGAATAGCCGAGCGCGAGGACGCCCGGTATCCAGAATTGCGGAACCCAGAAGAGCGCCGGCCACCGCCGCGGCAGGAAAATCAGGATGACCCAGCCCGCCAGCGCAAGCATGTTTGCGTATTTGAAGATGATATCCGGCGCCATGAACCCCTCCGCCGCAGCAGGGACTTGTTAGGCGATCTTCGGGGCGCCGTCTATTTTGGCGCCGCGGCGGACTGGGCGAGGCGCCGTCCCAGCATCGCCATCAGCGCGCCGAGGACCGCAAAAAGAGCGAGCAGGATCACAAGGTTCATCAAGACGCGCGGGTAGCCGAGCGCCGCGACGTCCAGAAACGGGTAAGGGTAAAAGCTGGTCACCGCGCCGAGGACGAGCGCCCAGACCGCAAAGCCGAAGGGAAATAGAACTGCCTGCGGCACAAACCTCATCGACAGGTCGCGCTTCAATGTCAGGAACAGCCAGTCGATCACGATCGCAATCGGCGTGATCGTATGCAGCGCGATGTCCGCGGCCAGTTGCAAGCCTTTGGGGTCCCAGCGGCTCGCCAGCAAGGCGTGGTAAACGACCCCGACGACGATGAGGTACAGCGTCACCGCCGTGCGGACCGGGGGACGCAAAAAAAACCGGCCGGGCCGCGACGCCGGCGCGATAGCCGGGACCAGGAAGGCTGCGGCGCCGACAGCATTGCTGAGCAAGGTGAAGTAATTGAGGAACCGCAGCGTCGCGGCCCCGATGTCTCCGTCGAAATTCCGGACTAGCAGCCAATACTGAACGATAAGCGCTGCGACTGCGATCGACCCGGCCGCAGCGCGAAAAGGACGCGCAATTGACATGAAACCCCTTTTACTCAGATTGCTCCAGTCCTCGTCGATACCACTGCTTTGATGAAAAGAAAAAGCCGGCGGGGCTGCCGCCGGCTTTCTACCGATGTCTTGTGGTTTACGGACGGTTGACGACGACCGAGCGCGGCGTGCCGGAAGCGCCAGCAACACCGTTAAGGCCCGTCACGGTGAAGGTGACGCTGGCGACCGTCGAACGGCGACGGTTCGACAGCGAGGCCGAGCACTGGCCGGTCGTGCCGGTGGTGCACGAGCCTGATGCGCCGGTATTCGTCGTGATGTTCACGACGACGCCCGATTGCGCTGTGCCTGAGCCGTTATCGACCGTTGCGGTCATCGTCGCCCGCCACCGCGACGACGATGTGTTGACGCCCGATCCCGTCAGGTTCGTCAGACGCGGGCCCGCCGGCGGCGCGCCGCCGCAGGCGGCGGGGAGGCTGAACGACTCGACGATCGAGGAACCGGTCGAGTTCATCGACCCGCCTTCGCCCATGCCGCGCGCGGCGAACGCTTCCCAGATCAGGCAATCGCGATCGGACGGGGCTTGCGCCAGGAAGCCGTCGCGCATCTGGAAGTAGGTCGGCGCCGCCGGGATGAAATTCATCCCGCCGACGATGTCGCCCATGATGTTATCGCGGGTCTTGCCTGCGCCGAGATAGTTCTGCCACATGTCCCAGACGGTCGCCGCGATGATCTCGCCGTTGCGGTGAACGCCGCGGGTGGAGACGAAGTCGCCGATCGTGTCCTGATGGACCGAGTAGCGTGACGACCGGATGCCGTCCGGATCGTTCGTAGAATACTCGCCGACGCGGTCCTCGTTGTTCTGGATGATCGCGAGCACGTCCGACATGCCTTCGCCGATAGCGCCGGGCACGTTGCCCGACATCGAGCCGATCATTCGCCAGGTGAGGCCGTGACCGTATTCGTGCCAGACGATGTCGCTGTCGAGGTCGCCGTCGCGGCCCGGCGTCGTCAGGGTCCACAGATACATCTGCATGCGCGGGTTGGAGCCGTCGGTCGGCGTCGCGAAGTTGGCGTTGTTGGTGCTGCCGCCGTCCTGCGCTTCGGCGTTTACGCTGTCGGAACCAAGACCGCCGAGCCCGAAATTGTTCTCCTGGAAATTGCCGGCCGCCTCGTTGAAGCCGTGGCGGCGGAGTTCGTCGTGGATGATGTTGTTCAGCCAGAAGAGGTTCTGAACGGCGACCGCCTGATTCTGCGTCGTGGTCGGCGCGTTGGCGAGGTTTGCGGCGGTGAGGAAGTTGCCGTCCGTCACGGCGACCCCGCCCGCATCCGGGGCGTTGTTGTTGTCGCGGTCGAGATAGGCCCGGACGTTATTGCCCTGAATAAGGATCGACGACTGTGTCCCGGAGAGCCATCCGTTGGGGGACTGCGCATTGCCGGCGCCGGGGCCCGATACGATCGTCTGGGGCGTCACGCCCGGATGATCGGGGAAGACGTTGTAGCTGTCGTCAGCCGTCCGCAGCTCGTTCGAGACGATATCGCCGCGCCCGCTGACGAGCGTATGATAAAGCTTGTTGTCGCGCGCGCTCCATGTCTCGACGAGGTAGCCCTCGGCAAGGCCGGCGTCGGCGACGATCACGCGCTCGACCGTAGGCGCTTTGTGGAAAAACGGGGTCCTTGAGAAGGTCGTCACCGCCCCGTCAACCCGGCCGGCGAACGGCGTCGGCTGACTGCCGAAATTGGCGTTGACGGCGATCCGCAGCGCGGAAGCCTCGTCGATCGTAGCGGCGCCGACGGGCGCCGAGGCGTCTGCCGTCCGCTCGATTAGGTGGATCAGCTCGCCGTTCTTGCCGAAGGCCGCCTTTACATAGCTGCCATAGACCCGAAGGCCGCCGACGCGCTGCTCGAAGCGGGCGAAGCTGACGCCGTCGCCGCCCTTGAAGGCGCTGGTTTCGACGAGGGCGTCCGTCGTTCCGGACGTTTTTCCGTTGGATGCCAAAAACTCAACAACGCTGGCGCGCGCATCGCTGCGCGTCGCGCGGGCGAGGTCGGCCCGGTTCGCATAGACCCCCGACTCCTCGGCGTTCAGCGGCCCGCTCGCCGCGGTCGCGCCGGCAATCAAAGCCATCGCTGCAACGGACCCGCCGCACAGCGCCTTCACTGTTCCAGAGTTCATGGATGCCTTCCTGGTGAGACCTTCCGGAGGAATATCCGGAGGACTTGTCGCCCGGTGAGCCCCGAGCGGTGCGCATCGGATTGTGTTTCTGAAATAACTACAACTCAAAATTTGGACACGGAAAAAGAAAGCCGGTAAATTGCGTGAGCGCGCGATAATCTTGCGTCATCCGATCACGGAACGATTGGTGCGTGCTGTGATTTTGTTACGAAGCGACGACGGCGCCGGCCGGAATTCGCGCCGCGGCGCCGAACAGGAGGGTTTACATAAAGGTGAGCGATGCAAGTCTGACGTTACGGCTCAATCCGGCGCTGGATCTCGGGCGATACGCCGAAATCTACGCAAGACGCGGACTTGTTCAGATTGCGGACGTGTTTGAGCCGCCGGCCGCCGATGCGCTGGAGCGCATGCTGGCGGGACCGCTGCCGTGGCGGCTGTTGATGACGGATGCGGACGACAAGCCGATCCACTTCAGCCAGGCGGAAGCGCAGGCCCTCGGACGCGAGAAGCTCGACGCGCTGGCGAAAAATGCGCTGCTGCGCGCGCGTCAGAACCGCGGCTATCTTTATTACACCTATCCGATGATTGAAGGGTATCTGCGCGGCTGGGACCATGGCCACCGGATCCATAAGGTGACGGAGTTCATCAACAGCGCCGAATTTCTCGATCTCGGGCGGCGCGTCACCGGCGTTGCGGACGTCTCCAAGGCCGACGCGCACGCGACCGCCTATCACCCCGGACATTATCTGACGCGTCATCTCGATTATGGCGAAGATCACGAGCGCCGCGCCGCCTATGTGCTCGGCTTTTCGCGAAACTGGCAGCCCGACTGGGGCGGTCTGTTGCTGTTCCTCAACGACAAGCAGGACGTGACCGAAGGCTACCTGCCGCGCTTCAACGTGCTGACCATTTTCGACATCAAGTACCTGCACACCGTGACACAGGTGTCGTCATTTGCAGGCGGGGTGAGGCGGTCGATCACCGGCTGGTTCCGGGACGATCAGGCGGCGCGGGTCGCGTAGTTGCGTAGGGCGGCTATTGCGTTGCTCAACCCGCCTTGCGCGGCTTCAACCCGTGCTTCCTTATCAATCCGCGCATCTGGTCATAGGTGAGCTTCAGCGCTTTCGCCGTCTCGCGCTGGCTCCAGCCATGAGAAAGCAGCGCAGCTTCCGTCCAGCGCTTTTCGACCGCGTCGAGTTCTCGCCTGAAGTCATAGCTGCGCGCCGGCGGCGCCTCTACTTGCGGTTCGGCGCGCGACTTTGCCGTCAGCGTCGCCGGCGCGCGGTGCTCGCCGCCGAAGGGGTCGAGCACGATTTCTGCGATAGGCCCATCTCTTCCGCCTGCAATCCAGCGATAGAACGAGCGTTCCGCCGCATTCTTCAGCTCACGGACATTGCCAGGCCAGTC
This sequence comes from uncultured Caulobacterales bacterium, assembly GCA_964576815.1. Taxonomy (GTDB): domain Bacteria; phylum Pseudomonadota; class Alphaproteobacteria; order Caulobacterales; family Parvularculaceae; genus Amphiplicatus. The sequence goes on from CAZNXR010000136.1 coordinate 6,107, forward strand.
ATGGCCGAGGAGAGCCGCGAGCGCCTCCGGCGAAAAGCCTTCGAAGCGCGCGTTCATCTCGTGCGCCAGCTTCGACGCGAAATGGGCGGCGAGCATCGGAATATCTTCGCGCCGCGCGCGCAGGGGCGGCGTCTGGATGACGTCGAACGCGAGGCGGTCGAGCAGATCGGCGCGAAACTTTCCCTCTTCCGCCATGCGCG
>CAZNXR010000137.1:0-6294 GCA_964576815.1 uncultured Caulobacterales bacterium
ACCCGGCGCGACCACTGAAACCCTGGATCGTCGGGCGATCCAGATTGATCGCCAGACGGTCCAGGCCAGAGTGCGTCACTTCGGGCAATATTGCGCCGCGAGAATGGGCCCGCCGTCGCCGTCTTCGACGAGCACCGCGCAGCCTTCGCCGGCGGCCGGGGCGCGCACCGCCGCGGCGAACACCTGCGCGCCGACGATGCCGAGGACTTCCTGGCGGCGCACGACATGGGCCTCGGCGAGGGTCTCGCCGGCGTTCTCGCCGCCGGTGACGCGCGTGACGACCGCCTTGGCGAAGCGCACGAGGCGGACCGTGGCGCCTTGCGGGGCCGTCGCTGTTACGGACAATCCGTCCGCCGCGGAAGCGAAATCGATCGCCGCCGCTTCATCCGTGTTCTGACGACCTTCGATCAGCCGCGCGATTTCGGCGCGGCGCGAGCCGACCGTCTCCAGCGTCCCGTCGACGACAAGCTGGGGAGTGTAAGCGCTCGGCCGGCCGCGCAGCGCGGCGTTGTAGGCGCGCTGGCGGCGCGTGTGGCCGGGATCGGAGAAGGGGTCTTTCCATTTGCCCGACGCGCCGGCGTGAAGGTCGTCCCAGTAATCGACATGCCATTCGAGCGCGACGACGTCGGGGCGCGCGCTGAGGTCGCGGAAATAGGCTTCCGCCGGCGGGCAGGAGGAGCAGCCCTGCGAGGTGAAGAGCTCGACCGCCACCGGTCGGGGCGCGGCGCCTGCCGCCGTCGCCGAAAGGAGAAGAACTGCAAGGAAACGCATCGGTCCGCCTCTGATGAAACGTCTCTTTATCCCATCTTCCGCGCGCGCACGCGATGGAACGCCGCTTCACAAAGCGGCGCCCATCAGGCGCGGGGCGGCGACAGGCCGCATCCAGCGCCCGCGCCGGCGGCGTAGAAGACCGCGGCAAGCGAGGCGTAACCGGCGATGAGCGACAGCGACGACATCCGCGGCGCCCGCATTCCAAAGGGCAGGCTCGAACGGCTGGCGGGCTTCGGCGGGCTCGCCGCCGGCATCGCCGGCTCGGTGCTGGCGGGCGGCGCGAAGGCGCTGGCGGCGGGCGAGCGCCCGGATCTTCGCCGGCTGCTGCTGACGCCGTCGAATGCGCGCGCGGCGGCCGATGAGTTGGCGCGCCTGCGCGGGGCGGCGATGAAGGTCGGCCAGCTGCTCTCGATGGATGCGGGCGATTTCATTCCGCCGGAGCTTGCGGAGATCTTCGCGCGCCTGCGCGCCATGGCCGAACCGATGCCGGGCGGCGAATTGCGGCGCACGCTGGAGCGCAATTGGGGTCGCGACTGGCTGAAGCGGTTCGAGCGCTTCGACGTGAAGCCGATCGCCGCGGCGTCGATCGGGCAGGTGCACCGCGCGCTGACGAAAGACGGGCGCGACCTTGCGGTGAAGGTGCAATATCCGGGTGTCCGGGAGTCGATCGACAGCGACGTCGACAACCTCGCCGCCCTGCTGAAGGTTTCGGGCCTTGTCCCCGACGGCCTCGATATCGCGCCGATCCTCGCCGACGCGAAGGAGCAACTGAAGAACGAAGCGGACTATGTCCGCGAGGCGGGGCTGCTCGTCCGCTATCGGGCGCTGCTTGAGGGCGATGAGGATTTCCTCGTCCCGGCGGTCGAGGCGGACCTGACGACGCCGACGGTGCTGGCGATGCGCTTCGCCGCCGGCGCCCCGATCGAAGCGCAAGGCCCCGCGAGCCAGGAGACGCGCGACCGCATCATGCGGCTCCTCATCGATCTCACCTTGCGCGAACTCTTCGGCTTTCGCCTGATGCAGACCGACCCGAATTTCGCCAATTACCGCTTCGATGCGGCGAGCGGAAAGATCGTCCTCCTCGATTTCGGCGCGACGCGCGAATTCAATCCGGACTTCATCGCCAAATACCGGACGCTGATGCGCGCCGGGATCGCGCGCGACGGCGCCGCCGTCCGCGACGCCGCGCTCGATCTCGGCCTGTTCGATGAGCCGACCATGGCGCGGCACGAGACAAGGCTGCTCTCCATGTTCGACATGGCGCTGGAACCGCTGCGCCGGCGCGACGCCTTTGATTTCGGCGCGTCGGACCTTTCTGCGCGTCTCCGCGACGAGGGGATCGCCTTCAACCGCGAGCGTGACCTCAAACGATTGCCGCCGACCGATGCGCTGTTCATCCACCGCAAGATCGCCGGCATGTATCTCCTGGCGACGCGGCTCAAGGCGCGCGTCGCCATCCGCGATCTCGTCGAGGCCAGGCTCTGACCGGGCGCGGCGGGCGGGGTTGCGAAGCCCGCATTCATGTCGCATCTGGCGGGTGATCGGCCCGATATGAGAGAAATCGCCGCCCTTGACGTGATGCCCGCCGCGCGGCCCCAGCCGGGGCCGGCGCTGCGCGTCGCGCTGTTTTCCGGCAACTACAATTACGTCGTCGACGGGCCGGTCAAGGCGCTCAACCGCCTCGTCGCCCATATCGAGGCGCGCGGGAACGCCGCGCTCGTCTTCGCGCCGACGATCGCGACGCCCGCCTTCAAGCACTCGGGAGAGCTGGTGTCGGTCCCCTCGGTTCCGCTGCCCGGATCTCGCAGCGAATATCGGCTGGCCCTTGGTCTTCCGCAGGCCGCGCGCGCGCGTCTCGATGCGTTCCGCCCGACGCTCATCCATGTCGCCGCGCCCGATCTTCTGGGGCTCGGCGCGCTCGATTATGCGTGCGCACGCGGATTGCCGGCGGTCGCCTCGTTCCACACCCGCTTCGACACCTATCCGCGCTATTACGGCCTGAAGGCGCTTGAGCCGCTTGTCACTGCCTACCTGCGCAAGTTTTATGCACGTTGCGCGCGCGTCTACGCGCCTTCGCCGTCGATGGTCGACGAGCTGAAACGCGACCGCATCGGGAACGACATCCGCCTGTGGACGCGCGGCGTCGATCAGGCGTTGTTCCATCCGGGCCGCCGCGATCAGGCATGGCGGCGCGATCTCGGTTTTGATGACAGCGAGGTCGTCGTCGCCTTCGTCGGGCGCCTGGTGCTTGAAAAGGGCGTCGAAATTTTTGCGGCGGCGGTTCGCGCGGCGCGCGCGAAGGGCGCGCCCATCCGGGCGCTGATCGTCGGCGAGGGGCCGGCGCGCGCGCATTTCGCAGAGAGCCTGCCGGACGCCGTCTTCACCGGCCACCTCGACGGCGAGGTGTTGGCGCGCGCCTATGCGAGCGCGGACATCTTTCTCAATCCGAGCGTCACCGAAACATTCGGCAATGTGACGCTGGAGGCGATGGCGTCGGGGCTTCCGGCCGTTGCGGCCGCAGCGTCGGGAAGCCGCTCGCTGATTGCTGAAGGGGAAACCGGATTCCTTGTCGCCGACGCGCGCAGCGCCGAGAGCTTTGCAAGCGCGCTCGCTGCGCTTGCGACCGACGGCGCGCTGCGTGCGCGATTGAGCGCAAATTCCCGCCCGGCGGCGCGCGCTTACGATTGGGATGCGATCCTCGACGGACTTCTCGGCGACTATCTGGACGTAATGATCGGCAATCAGGCGTGATCGTCCGCGTGCCGACAATTACAATCAGTTGTCACAATGACGCGCTAGGCGGGTTCCCGCTAGTCATGGAACTGTCATGCGCGTCGCGGACGTCTCGGAATTCTTCAGCGATTTCGGCGGCGGCGTCCGCACCTATGTCCACCAGAAGCTTGAGGCTGCGACGAAAGCCGGGATAGCGATGACCATCATCGCGCCGGGACCTGCGGATCGGCGTGAAAAAAGGCTCGGCGGCGAGATTATCTGGGTAAGGTCGCCCATCCTGCCTTTCGATCACCGCTATCACATGTTCGCCCGCAAGGCGCCGGCGCATCGCCTTCTCGACGAATTGCAGCCTGACGTCGTCGAGGGTTCATCGACGTGGCGCGGCGCATGGATTGCGCGCGACTGGCCGGGCGAGGCGGCGCGCGCCCTGTTCCTTCATCAAGACCCGGTCGCCGTTTATCCGCAGTCTTTCCTCAGCCCTGCCTTGAAGGCGGACCGGGTCGATCGGCTGTTCGCCGGCTTCTGGCGCTATCTCTCGACGCTCTCGGCGGGCTTCGACGTGACGATTGCGCCGAGCGCGGTATTTGCACGCCGCCTTGAAACGCACGGCGTCGCGCGTCCGCTCGCCTGTCCGCTCGGCGTCGATCGCGCGCTGTTCAGCCCGAACCTCCGCGATGAGAGAGCGCGCCTTGACATGCTGCTGGCGTGCGGCGTCCGCGATCCCGCCGCGCCGCTGTTCGTCGCGGTCAGCCGCCATCATCCGGAAAAACGCCTGCCGATGATGATGCGCGCCTTCGCGAAATTTTCCGCTGCGCGCCCGGCCGCCCTTTATCTCATCGGCGACGGGCCGATGTGGCGGTCCGTAAAAGCGCAGGCGAAGCGCATTCCCGGCGTCGCGGTCGCGGGGCCCGTGACCGATCGCGCGGTCGTCGCGGCAAAGCTCGCAAGCGCCGACTTCTTCGTTCATGGCGGCGCCGCCGAGACGTTCGGCCTCGTCGTCGCCGAGGCGCTCGCGTCCGGCGTTCCCATCGTCGCCCCCGATCAGGGCGGCGCGTCAGAGCTTGTGCATCCGGCGTTCGGCGAGGCCTACCGGGCCGGCGACGCCGAGGCGCTCGCGGCCGCCATGGCGCGCATCGTCAGCCGCGATCGCCGCGCGCTGGGGATCGCCGCGCGCGCCGGCGGCCACCGCCTGGCGGCGCCGTCCGAACATTTCGCGCGGTTGTTCGCCGCCTATGGCGCGCTGCGCCAGACGCGCCGCGAACGCCTCGCGGCGTAGCGCTCACCCTTGGCCGATCGCGTTCCACGGTTGATCGCGCAGCGCAAGTTCGCCGAGTTTGCGGCGTTCGAAGCGGGGCCCGAGAAACTCATAGAAGAACCAGTCGCGGCGCGAGAACGGAACGACGTGATAGAGAAGCCTCTCGCCGATCGTCCATCGCACGCGGCGGCGATCGGCGCGGCGCGGCGAGGGCGCGCACCAGTGATTGGCGTCATAGCCGAGCCTGCCGCCGGCTTTGACGATGCGATGCATGATCTCGTGATCCATCAGGCAATAGGGCCAGCGTTCCGGGGAGAATCCGCCGACGCGGCGCAGCGCGGAAGCGCGAAAGGACTGGCCATAGCCCCCGCCATGGGTCTGACGCGGGGCAAGGCGCGCCATGGCGGCGCCTTTAAGGCGCGTCCATCGCGACGCCTCAGGATCCGCCGACGCGACGCCGAACGCGATCGCGGCGTCGAGCTTTGCGTCGCGGGCGAAAATGCGCGCCGCGCCGGCGAGATAGCGCGGCGGGTAAAAAGTGTCGGCGTCGCAGGTTGCGACAAACCCGTCGGCGACGTCGGCGAGCCCAAGCGCAAGCGCCGACGCCTTGCCCGCCCGCGCCTCGCGCCGGACTTCGACATTGAGCGAGGGATTGCGCGCGGCGAATTCACGCGCAATCGCCGGAGACCCGTCCGTCGATGCGTTATCGACGAGCACCATGCGGCGCGGCGGCAGGGTCTGGTTGGCCAGCGAGTCGAGCGTGGCGGCGAGGTATTGCTCCTCGTTGAAGAAGGGAAGAACGACCGTGAGGCCATCATGCATGGTACGGCGATAAAAGGGCGGGACGGCGAGAGCAATGGGGCTCCGCCGCCTATTGTCCCAGCGAACTGACTGACGGCGGTCCGCGCCGGATCGGATGAAGCCTTGAGGGTTCAGCAGCTTTTCGAACGCGCGCGCAAACTGGGCGGCGCGCCCGGCGCACGCCGCGCGCTCGGCGTCGCGCAAGCCTGCCTCTTCGCCGCGGTCGTATTTTTTCTCGTCGTTCAATTGTCGCGGGTCGGATGGGGCGCGTTGCTGTCCTCGCTGCCGGAGACGCCATGGTTCTACCTCATCTTTGCGCTGCGGTATTTCCTGCAGCCTTTGTCCGAGATTCCGGCGTACGGCCTTGTCTGGCGCGCGCCGTTGCGGCGCCATTGGAGCGCGTTCCTGCGCAAGCGCGTCTATAATTTCGCGGTGATGGGATATTCCGGCGAAGCGTTCTTCACCTTGTGGGCGCGCCGGACGCTGAGGCTTTCCGATCGCGACATTCTCGCCGGGGTCAAAGACAACACCCTCATCTCGGCGCTCGTCTCCAACACCGTCACGGCGGCGACGATCGCCGCGCTCTACGCGTACAGCGACCTCGATCGCGAGGTGTCATCGATGCCGGGCGGCCGGGTGCTGTTTGCGCTCGCTTTCCTGTCGTCGGCCGGGCTTGCGATCGCGGGCGTGTTCTTTCGCCGCCAGCTGATTGGAACGGCGCCCGCGGTCACGCG
>CAZNXR010000138.1:0-6292 GCA_964576815.1 uncultured Caulobacterales bacterium
TTGGTTATCATCAGGCGCTGACGCATTCGGCGGCGCTCCTCGCCGCGACCGCATTCTTCTGGTTTGCGCTGCTTCGGCTGGAGAAACGCCGCGGAATTGCGGATTTCGGCCTTCTCGGCCTCGCAGTCGGGATCGGCGCGCTTGCAAAATACGCCTTCATTCCCGCTGCACTGATCGCGCTCGCCGCGGCCTTCGTCAGGCCGGCGACGCGCAGCGCGCTGCTCCGGCCGGGGATTGCGCTGACGATTGCGATCGCCGTTCTCGTCGCATCGCCGCATTTTTTCTGGCTCGCCGAAACCCATGAGCGCGCCGCCGCGTTGTTTCAGCAGCGTATCATCGGTTCGGGCGGTCACTGGGTGCGTGTCAGCCTGGGATTGCCGTCCGCCGTGTGGTCGATCGCAGTCTTTTTCGCGCCTTTGCTCGTCCTTCTGTTCATCGCCGACCGCCGGACGTTGCATCGCCTTTGGTCGAAACGGGAAAGCCTTCTGTTTGTGTCGGCCGCCGCGGCATCTGTTTCTATTCTCATTTCGACGCTGCTCCTGGGGCTCTCAAACTTCCAGGAACGTTATGCGCTTGCCTTTTTGTTTCCGGGGTATCTGTGGCTGGTTGCAGCATTGGCGAGGTCCGACCGGGCGCAGCAGTCGTTCTTCGTATTGCTTTGCGCGTCCGCGACGTTTTCGCTTGCGACAATCGCCGCGCGCGCGCTCGAAGCGGCGAGCCCCGGACGTCCCTTCTGCGAGAGTTGCCGGCAGCATATACCATACGAATATCTGCAACGCGCGCTCGCCGGGAAAACGAGCGCCGCGGACACATTGGTCGCCTTCGACGACAGCACGGCGGGAAATCTGCGCCGGCTCTTTCCGAAGATGCGCATCGTTTCCGCGCTGCAGATTCAATATGCGCCGCCCGTGCGCGAAGGCGGAGACTGCTACTTCATCTGGTCGACGGATATCTCGCCGCCGCCGCTGCAATCCGCGCTGGATCAGCTTGACGGAGCGCGGTTCGCGCGCGCCGGCGGCCCATGGAGGCGTCGCATGAATGGAGAGAGAGAATTACGCGCCACGTGGTGGACGATTGCAGACATCGAGCGCTCGGCGCCGATACGCGCGGTGCTCTGCCAAGACTGACGCGCAGCAACCGCTCGCAGCGTAAACCATTTGGAAACAAATTCTTCACGCTTTCTTCAGGCTGGCCCTATTTCATTTCAGGACGGTCGTGCGGGGCGGGGGCGCCCCGGCCGAAAGGGTGAAGAGAGCGAAAATGCCGATGACGGTTTTCTCGGGGGCGAACGTCGGGACTGAAGGACTCTTGAACGGTGAAGAACTCTACCGGCGCGGGCTCGAAGCGTCGGTTGCGGACGGCGAAGGTCAGTTCGACCTCGTGACCGCCCACAAGTGGTTTAACCTCGCCGCCATGCTGGGCAACGCGGAAGCGCGTACTTACCGCGCCGAACTTGCGCAGGAGATGACGCCTGAGGAAGTCGCTGAAGCGCAGCGTCTGGCGCGCGAATTTCTGGCGATCCATCGTCCGCGGCTGGCCGGTTAGGGCGGCCAGCGCGATAACCTGCTCGAAAGTGCTTGATCGCCTGCGCGCGGTCGCGCTTGCCAGACCGCGATGAGCAAACCTCATCGTAACCGCGCATTAACCCTCTGCGGATCGGCGATGTGAAGATTTGCGGACGAATGCTCTCACAGCAGAACGCCCGACTGTTTAACCGAAAATCAGCGCTTGGCGGTTAACTTCGACGGATCGAGATCGACGGCATCGCCGGATTGAACGACGGGCGACGATCTCAGCGGGGGTTTCGGGCGTCATGAGTTTCGCCTCAGCATTGGCCGATCGAATCGGGCGCCTCTCCTTTCGCAGCAAGATGGGTCTTGCGACCATCGGCGCCTGCGCGGCGACGGCGCTGATCGCTTGCATCGCCTTCATGATCAACGAGACGCTTACCTATCGCGTCCGCTTTGACCGCGAGCAGAAAACCCTGTCCGAAGTGCTTGCGGCGAACGTCACGGCGGCGGTTCTCTTCGGCGACGACGCCTCGGCCAGGGACATTTTGAGCGCCACCGATCGTACGCCGCAAGTTGATGCGGCCTTCGTGCGGCTGCCGACAGGCGAGATGTTCGCGGCGTATTCGCGAGACAGGACCGCCGACAAGACGGCTGAGCTGATTGAACGCCATACCGGGCCGCGCTTTACGAGCGCCATTCGTATCGACGATGAGGCTGTCGGCCAACTGGTGCTTCTAACGAACCTTCTGGAATTCGAATCGACCATGATGCGTTACGGGCTGATCGCGACGCTTGTGTTCCTCGGATCGACGCTGTTCGCCATTTTTTTGGCGCGCTGGGAGTCCGAGGCGATGGCTACCCCGATGTTGCGCCTGCGGGAGACCATCCAGTCCATTCGGGAGACGCGCGACTATTCCTCCCGCGTTGTGCCGCCGCGCGACAAGGATTTCGGCACGCTTATCGACAATTTCAACGCGATGCTTGAGGAGATAGAGAGCCGCGACGAACGTCTCGAGTCGCTGGTCGGGGACCTGATCGCCGCGCGTGACTCCGCGCAGTCGGCGAACACGGCGAAGTCCCAGTTTCTGGCGAATATGAGCCATGAACTGCGGACGCCTCTGAACGCGATCATCAATTACGCGGAGATCATCCAGGAAGACCTTGACGCCGGAGAAACCGAAACCGTCGTCAGCGACGTCGGAAAGGTCCAGACCGCCGGACTGCACCTGCTCGGGCTCATCAACGGCATTCTCGACCTGTCGAAGATCGAAGCAGGTCGGATGGAGGTTGAAGCGCACGCCTTCGACGCCGCCGCTATCCTCCGTGAGGCTATCGACACGGTGCGCCCGCTTGCGGCGCGCAATGGAAACCGCCTTGAAGCGGCGATCGGAGCGGACGTTTCGTCCGCCTACACTGACTCGGTGAAATTCCGGCAGTGCGTGCTCAATCTCCTCAGTAACGCCTGCAAGTTTACGAAGGACGGGTCCATCATTCTTTCGGCGCGCGTCGTGGAGAAGGGCGTAAAAGAGTCGATCGAAGTTTCTATCCGGGACTCAGGCATCGGCATGACTCCGGCGCAAAAGGCGTCGCTCTTCAAGGCGTTCGTGCAGGCGGACGCGTCAACAACGCGCAAATACGGCGGCACAGGGCTCGGCCTCGCCATTACGCAACGCCTTGTCACGCTTATGGGCGGCGCGATCACGGTTGAAAGCGAAACCGGCGCCGGGAGCGTCTTCACGTTTTCAGTGCCGAGAGCGTTCGGCGGCGTGCTCCAGCCGGACCTCGAACATACCCAGGCCGAACCTTCGAGCGAGGCCGGCGTTGCGGCCCGCACGGCGCTCATCGTCGATGATGACAATGACGCCCGCGAGCTTCTCGAGCGCCTCGCGATCCGGATGAACTATGACACCATCGTCGCGTCAAACGGCGCCGAAGCGCTTGAGAAGGCGAGAACCACCCGCCCCGACCTCATTCTTCTCGATCTCCATATGCCGGTGATGGACGGATGGACCGTTCTTGAGAAGCTGCGGGCTGACGCCGAACTCTCCGCGATTCCGACGATCGTCGTCAGCGTGGAGGACGACACGCGCAATTGCCTGGCGCTCGGGGCGGAAGACTTCTTTACAAAGCCGATCAATCGCATCGAGTTTGAACGGACGCTTCTGTCCTACGCCAAACTCGCATCGGGCGAGCTTCTGATCGTTGAAGACAATGACGACGCGGCGGATCTTGTTTCGAGAGCGGCGCGGAACATCGGGCTCACGCCGATCAGAGCCGTGGACGCCGAAACGGGCCTCAAGCTTTTGGAGACATCGAAAATCGCCGGCGTCATTCTCGACCTATCGCTGCCGGGAATGGACGGTTTCGCGTTCCTGGACGCGCTCCGCGCATCGGACAAGTTCAAGTCCATGCCCGTGATCGTGTTCTCCGCGCAAGAGCTCGATGACCGCCAGCGCGCCCATGTCGAAAGCAAGGCTCAAGGCTATCACGTCAAGTCAGAGACATCGCCGCGCGTCGTCATTTCCGAATTCATGAGCCATTCCGGCGCGCGCGCCGCACAGCCTGTCGCGGGCGAAGGAGGGCGCAAATGCGCATCCTAGTGGCCGAAGACAATCTCGAAAATCAGGAAATCATCCGCAGAAGGCTCGAACGCGCGGGTTACGCCGTGACGATTGCGATCAACGGCGTCGAAGCTGTCGAATTTGCGAAGCGGGACCTACCCGACCTCATATTGATGGACATCAGCATGCCGATCATGTCCGGAATCGAGGCGACGCAGATAATTCGCAGGAGCCCCGAAGTGAAATCAACGCCGATTATCGCGCTTACGGCTCACGCCATGGAGGGCGACGCCGAAAAGTGTCTGGCGGTCGGCTGCAATGCATTCTCGACGAAGCCGGTGCGATTCGGAGCGCTTATCGAATTGATCGAGCAACTCGCCGGGGATCGGGAAAACGGGGGCGCGCGCACTGCGCGCGGGTGATCATGCATAAGCCGCGCGGAACCAATCAATTGATTTTCATCGTGGACGATGAGGCGTTCAATCGCGACATCGCCGCGCGGCACCTCAAGAAAATGGGATATCTGTCCAAAGAGTTTGCGGATGGCGCAGCTGCGCTGAAGGCGCTGGAGACCCAAACGCCCGACCTGATGCTGCTCGACATTCATATGCCTGGGATGAGCGGCCTCGAAGTGCTCGCGGCGGCGCGTTTGTCCACATCGAAGGGTGAAACGCCGATTCTGATGGTGACGGCGGATTCTAATCCGGATTCGGTGGTGCAGGCCTTTGAACTCGGGGCGAACGACTATGTGACGAAGCCCATCGATTCAAGGACGCTTGGCGCGCGTATCGACACCCATCTTCAACTTAGCGCCGCGACCAAGCAGATCCGCGCGTTCGCCGAGGGCGCGGAGAAGATCGTCGCCGAGCAAGAGATCGACCTTCAGAAGCGCAATGACGACCTCGTTCGCGAGATTCGACTCAGGATGTCGGTGGAGTCGGCGCTTCGGGAGGCAAAAAGCCGTGCGGAGGAGGAGAACAAGGGAAAGTCCGAGTTCCTCGCTTTGATGACGCACGAGCTTATCACGCCGCTGCATGTCGCGTTAGGATTCGCCGAGCTTATTTCGTCCGACAAGCAGGAATTGATAGGCCCCGCGCAATACCGCGAGTATGCAGGCCATATAGCCGTCAGCACGCGCCAACTTCTGTCGATCGTCAAAGACATGCTGGCGCTTGTCAAACATGACATCGGAACACTCTGCCTTAACGAAAGCGAGCTCTCGCTTTCGGAGGTCATCGGCCGCGCGGTCACGGAAGCGCGGCCCTGTCACGAAGAGGCGGGCGTAAAATTCGAGATTGAATGTCCGGCCGCAATAGAGCTGCTCGGCGATCGATTCTTGATCACGCGTGCGCTGGCCAGCTTGGTTTCAAACGCGGTGAAATTTTCAGGCAAAGGTTCGCGCTGCGTGATAGCCGCGAGCGCGACGGCCGAGGGAGGCGTTCGCATTCGGATTGCGGACAACGGTTTGGGCTTCGACGTGTCGCGTCTGGCTCATTTGTCGTCGCCGTTCCGGCAAAACTCCACCGGACTGACGCGCAGCCATCAGGGTCTCGGCATCGGCATCCCGCTCGCGAAGGCGGTATTCGATCTGCATGAGGCCTCAATGAAGATCACCAGCGCGCCGGGTGTCGGAACGACGATCGACATCGCCTTTCCCGCGCACCGCGCCCTCACAGCGTCGCATCAATCGGATCAGCGGATCGCCGGCTAAGGGTTCCGGCTCAAAGGACTTCGAAGGAGAACTAGAATGACCAGGGGCTCAGGTTTTAAGCGGGGGCTGTTGTCAGGCGGGGCTTTTGCAGCGTCGCTGATGTTGTCGGTCGCGCCCGCTGCGGCGGGCGGCGGCGGCGCGGACAGCGATTTCACCAGTTTTTCGCTGGAGGACCTGATGGCCGTGGAGGTCACCACGGCGTCCAAGCGGGCCGAGCGCGCCAGCGAGGCCGCAGCGGCGGTCTTTGTCCTGACGCGCGACGATATCTTGCGCTCCGGCTCTGTCACGGTCGCCGACGCTTTGCGTCTCGTGCCTGGCGTCAATGTCGCCCAAATCAACGCCAATTCCTGGGCCGTGACGGTGAGGGGCTTCAATAGCCGGTTCTCGAACAAGCTTCTCGTCATGATCGACGGCCGCAGCGTCTACACGCCGTTATTCTCCGGGACGCTCTGGGATCAGCAGAATATCGTTCTCGAGGACGTCGAACGCATTGAAGTCGTGCGCGGGCC
>CAZNXR010000139.1:0-6283 GCA_964576815.1 uncultured Caulobacterales bacterium
TCGCCCCATTTGAGCGCATCGATCCAATCCTCGATGACGAGCATCGAGGGCGTGTTTATGGTCTCGCCTTCGAAGATGCCTTCAATCAGTTTGCCGCCTTTGGTCATCCGGAAGATCTTCGGCAGCGGCCATTGCGGCTTGTAGGTTTCAAGCCGCTCCACCGCGCGGGGGCTGAGGACAAGAACGCCGTGCGCGCCCTCCCCGCCGAGCGCCTTCTGGAAGGAGAAGGTGACGACATCGAGCTTGCCCCAGTCGAGCGGCTGCGCGAAGGCGGCCGACGTCGCGTCGCAGATGGTGAGGCCCTTGCGGTCTGCGGCGATCCAGTCGGCATTCGGCACGCGCACGCCGGAGGTCGTTCCGTTCCAGGTGAAGACAATGTCGGAGTCGGGATCGGCCTTCGACAGATCGGGGAGCGCGCCGTAGCGCGCTGTCATAACCTTGGCGTCAAGCTTCAGCTGCTTGACGACATCGGTGACCCAGCCTTCGCCGAAACTCTCCCAGGCGAGCATGGTCACGGGCCGCGCGCCGAGCATCGACCACATCGCCATTTCGACCGCGCCGGTGTCCGACGCCGGCACGATGCCGATCCGGTAGTCGGCCGGAACCTCGAGAAGCGCGCGCGTGCGGTCGATCGCCTCTTTCAGGCGCGTCTTGCCGACCTTCGCGCGGTGCGAGCGCCCGAGCGTATCGCGGCCGAGATTTTCAGGGGACCATCCGGGGCGCTTGGCGCAGGGACCGGAAGAAAAATAAGGGCGCGCAGGAGTGCGGCCCGGCTTCGTCGTCATCGATGTCTCCCATCCTCACAGATGGGTCGCGCCTCGTTGGGAAGGCGTGGCCCACAACCACTCTCATCCAGAATCGCTCTGGCGGTCAACAGAATTTTTGCATTGCAACAATGCGCTACGCGGAGCATTTTCCGCTCCGCTTTCCGCCCGCCCCTTCAGGTGACCCATGACGCGCGCCGCCCCCATGAAGGGGAAAGGCCCGGCCGAGGCCGGACCGTTCGACTGGATGCTGCTCGCGGGCCTAGTCGCGATGGGCGGGTCTGCGTTCGTCTTCATTCATATCGCGCTGGAAACAGCGCCGCCGGCCATCGTATCGCTCGGCCGCCTCTGGATCGCGGCCGTCGCGCTTTACGCCGTGATGCGCGCCAAGGGCAGGCGCTTCCCACCGATCCTTGTACGGACGAAAGAGGGCTTGCGTCCGCACCGCCTGTGGGCGTGGATGGGGGGCGTCGGCCTCGTCGGATACACAATCCCCTTCTTCATCTTTCCCTGGGCGCAGCAATTCGTGCCGTCAGGCCTCGCCGGCGTCTACATGGCGTTCATGCCGATCTGGACATTGCTGCTGGCGACGCTGTTCGCCGACGAACAGATGACGCGCACGAAGGCTGCGGGCTTCCTGCTCGCCGCCGCGGGCGTCGTCGTCCTGATGGGGCCCGAGGCGATCGCCGGACTCTCCGGCGCCAATCTCATGGCGCAGCTGAGCTTGCTGCTGGCGACCCTCCTTTACGCCGTCGCGGCCGTGATGTCCCGGCGCGCGCCCCCGGCGCGCAGGCTCGTCTTCAGCGCGGGGATCGTAATGGCCGGCGCAGTCCTTGCGACGCCGGCGCTGCTCGTCACGCCCGTCGCGGCCGACAATTGGTCGGCGGCGAGCGTTCTCAGCATACTCGCGCTCGGCGTCGGGCCGACGGCGATTGGCAGCCTGATCCTGATCTTGCTGATTCGCCGCGTCGGAGCTTCGTTCATGTCGCTGGCGAATTATGTGACGCCGCTGTTCGCGGTCATCGCGGGCGCGATTCTGTTCGGCGAGCGGCTCGGCCCCAACGTCTTTATCGCGCTGGCGCTGATCTTTGCGGGCGTCGCTGTCAGCCAGCGGCGCGGGAAAGCGCGGGCGCCCGTCGTCGCAGCCCTTCAGAAGTCGAGCTGACCTTTCATCACCGGCACGGCCTCGCCGCCGACGCGAACGCCGGCGACGGCGCCTGCTTTCGATTCGACGCTCACATGGATGCGGCTCGGGCGGCCCATTTCGAAACCCTGCTCGACCACCCAGCGCTCCAGTCCGTCGCCGAGCCCGCCGGCAAGCGCAATCTGGCCGGGAAGTGCAGCGGCGGCGCTGCCGGTCGCGGGATCCTCCGGGATGCCGGCGTTCGGCGCGAACATCCGGACATGATAGCGCGCGTCGGCCGCCTCTCCGCCCTCGGCGTAAAGAAGGACGCCGACAGTTTCGTCCGCCTCAAGACGATCGAAGGCGCCGCCGTTAAGTTTTGCGGCGCGGACATGGTCAAGGCTCGCCTTCGCGTAGAGGAAGTTGACGCCCGCACCGACAAGCCGGGGGCGATGGCGGCCACGGTCGACCGCGCCCGCCGGCAAGGACAGCGCCGCCTCGATCAGCGCCGCGTCGGGCGCGGGCCCGCGCTCTGCGGGAAGGTTCGGATTGCGGAATTCGGCAAAGCCCGCCGGCCGGTCGAGATCGACGCGCACCGGGAAAAGCCCGGCGTTGAGTTCAAGCCGCAACTCGCCGGAGAGCTTGCGGGCCCGCGCAATGGCGATCGCCGCGCCGACCGTCGGATGGCCGGCGAAGGGCATTTCATAGCCGAGGGTGAAGATGCGCACGCGCGCCGTGTTCGCAGGATCTTCAGGCGGCAGCACGAAAGTCGATTCGGAAAGATTGAACTCGCGCGTGATCGTCTGCATGTCGGCGGCCGAAAGGCCGCGTGCGTCGGTGACGATTGCGAGCTGGTTGCCGGTGAATTTCCGGTCGGTAAAGACGTCATAGACTTCGTAATCGTAGCGGGCGATGGCGGCCTCCTCTTCTTGTCCGCGCGGGGCGTACGCCCGGGCCTTTGGGCGGGCAATCGAGAAAAAGCAAAGCGGCGATCAGTCCGGCTTCTTCCAGACCGCGAAAGCATGATCGAGCGGGCTCGCCCCGGCGCCGAAGCCGGGCGCATGACGGATCGCATCCTGCACATAGTCGATCGCGCGATTCACCGCGCTGCGAAGCGTCATGCCCTGAGCAAGGCCGGTCGCAACGGCCGATGCGAGGGTGCAACCGGCGCCGTGAAGCGCGCGCCCGCCGATGCGGGGCGCACGGAATATTTCGGCGCCGCCTTGCGTGACGAGCGCATCCTCGACGACATCGCCTTTGAGGTGTCCGCCCTTGACGAGCGCCGCCGTTGCGCCGCGGCGCATCAGCGCTTCGCCCGCGGCGATGAGGTCCGCGGCCGATTTGATCGGCAATCCGGTCAGCGCATGCGCTTCGTCCGCGTTCGGCGTGATGACGGCGGCGAGCGGCGCCAATCTTTCGAGGATGACGCCCGCGACGCCCTCGCCCGCGAGGGCGTCGCCGGAGGTGGCGACGAGGACGGGATCAAGCACGACGGGAACGGCTGTCGAATGAAAAGCGATGGCGTCGGCGATTGCGGTCCCTGCGGCGCGGTCGCCGATCATGCCGATCTTGATCGCGTCGGCGCCGACATCGTCCAGCACGGCGGCGATCTGCGCGGCGATGATTTCAGGATCAACCGGATAGACGGCGCTGACGCGTCTGGTGTTCTGAACGGTGAGCGCGGTGATCGCGGCCGCGGCATAACCGCCGAGCGCCGTCACGGTCTTGATGTCGGCCTGAACGCCTGCGCCGCCCGACGGATCGGAGCCCGCGATAATCAGGACGCGTCCTTTCACCGCCGCATTCCTTCCCAACTCGCGCCCTCATCGCGCGTCATAAGCGCGGCCAGTCTAACGAAGGATTACGGACATGACGACAGGTCACCTTCTCGCCGCAGGGCTCTTCGCCTGCACGCTGGCGCTATGCGTGCAGATCTTTCCGGCCGCGGCCTTCGCCGCCGGGGCGGACGTATCCGCCGCGTGGCGCCTCTTCGCCTTCGGCCTCTTTCTGATCGCCGTCGGCGCGCTGATGACGGCCGCCGGGAGCCGGTGCGGCTGCCCCCGCTGAGGGGCGCCGCCGCCTTTACGTCGTATCCGGATCAATATCGCGCCGCGCGCGCAAACGGCGGCGAGCGAAGGCGAGGCGGCCGGACTCTACGCCGGCGCTTTCGCGGGGCGATTGACCATCATTTTCTTGATTTCAGCGATCGCCTTCGCGGGGTTGAGACCCTTTGGGCAGACCTGCGCGCAATTCATGATAGTGTGACAGCGATAAAGCTTGAACTCGTCTTCAAGCTTGTCGAGGCGTTCGTTCTTCTCTTCGTCGCGGCTGTCGGAAAGCCAGCGATAGGCCTGGAGAAGCGCCGCCGGCCCCAGATATTCTTCCTCGCCGTTCTTGTCGCCGTTCCACCAATAAGACGGGCAGGAGGTCGAGCAGCACGCGCAGAGAATGCACTCATAAAGCCCGTCGAGCTTCTTGCGTTCCTCCGGGGACTGAAGGAATTCCTCTTTCTTGCCGGCGGCCTCCGCTTTGAGGAACGGCTCGATGTAGGCGTGCTGTCGGAAAAAGTTCGACAGGTCAGTGATGAGATCCTTGATCACCGGCTGATGCGGCAAGGGGTAGATCGCGATATCGCCCGAGCCGCACTCATCCATTCCCTTGGTGCAGGCGAGCGTGTTGGCGCCGTTGATGTTCATCGCACACGATCCGCACACGCCCTCGCGGCACGAGCGGCGGAACGCGAGAGTCGGATCGACTTCGTTCTTGATCTTCAGCAGCGCGTCGAGAACCATCGACACCGACGAGACGTCGATCTCGTAGGTGTCGATGCGCGGATTTTCGGGGCTCTCCGGATCGTAGCGATAGACCTTGAACTTGCGCGTCTGACCCCCGACGGCGGCGCGGTGCGTCTTGCCCTTCGTGTTGACCTTGGAATTCTTCGGAAGGGTGAGCTGCACCATCGCTGCAGAAACTTTCTTTCAAGGTTGCCGGGAGAGTCGCGCGCCGTACCAGTCCAGATTGCGCGTGACGGCCATCGTCAACGCGACGCCGCCGAAGGCGGCGACCGAACCGATCAGAAGCGCATAGTCCTCCGATTTCATGAGGAGGTATATCAGCCCATAGGCTCCTGCAAAGGCGAAGGAGGCGAGGAACCCCTTGAACAGACTGCGAAAGACCGTCGCAGCGTAAAGCCCGCTGAGGGCGACGGTCGCCGCGGCCGCCCCGACAAAAGCCGTGTCAAAGCCGATATGCTCGGCGAAAGCGAGCACCAGGAGGTAGAACACGACCTGCGCGAGGCCGAGGAGAATGTATTGCGCCGCATGGGCGCGCCCGCCAAGCGTCGCCTCGATCAGAAAGAAGGTCAGAAAGACAAGGCCGAGAAACATCAGCGCGTATTTCAAGGCGCGATTGACGCTCTTGTAAGGGCTTTCGGCCGAGACGAACTCGACGCCGAAAGCTTCCGCCTCGAACCGGCCGGCAAGGCCCTGATCGGCGAACAGGACGCGCGGGATCGCGCGGGCGAGGTAAGGCACGGTCCAGGAGGCGGAGAAACCCGCCTCGCCGACCGTGCGTTCGTCCGGCAGGCGCGCGCCCTGAAAGGAAGGATGCGGCCAAGCGCCGGCGAGCGTGATTGTCGTTTCTTCACCGGCCGGCGCAAAGCGCAGCGAACCGCCCCCGCCCAGCGTGAGCGCCAGATCGAAGGCGATCGGCTGCGCCGGGTCCGCGATCGGCAGCGCAACGCTGAGGCCGCCGACGTCAACCGGCTCGTCGCCCTGCGCAGCAAGGCCCGGCTCGAAAGCCGAGGCGGGCGCCGCGCCGATAAGCGTCAGGGCCGGCTTGCCGCGCACGCCTTTGAGCGAAGCGCCATGACCAAGCGCCACGCCAAGACGCGCATCGGACCAGAAATAGGTGATCTGTCCGTTCGGCGGATTGATGGGGTTGAGCGGCCCGAAACTCCCCTTGAACCGGATGTCAGCCTCGAACAGCGTAGCATCGAAAATGCCGCGTCGGCGGCTTTCGGTTCTGACGTCGCCTGCAATATCGAGCTTTTGAGGCGTGAAAGCGACATGGGTGCGGCGACGGATCGGATTGCCGGTCTCGCGATCGACGCCGCTATCGACCACGGCCGGAACAAGAATGATTGGCCCACTGATCATCTGGGCGCCGCCGGCGCTGTCGTGGATCTCACGACGCACTTCCTCGGCGCGCGTCGATCGATCCCAAACGAGGGCGTAGATCATCAAGCAGGGAATCCAGAGCAGGAAAGCAAGGCCTCCGACGAGCAGAAGCTTAAGCCCGAACGACCGCGCGGGCGCGAAAGGGGACGTCAAGGAAATCTCCTCCAAGATGGCGAGATTTCGCCTTGCGCTTCAACATCGGCCGCATCGCGGCGCCG
>CAZNXR010000140.1:0-6269 GCA_964576815.1 uncultured Caulobacterales bacterium
TGACGAGCTTTGCATGGCGCCAGAGGCTGGGGTTCACCGTCGCCGGCGCCGCGCCGGACAGGAAATCGTAAGCGGCGAAATCCCACACCGGTTCGCCCCTGGCGTCGGTGATCGCCTTCTCGTTCCAGGTCGAAATAAACCCGCGCGCGGCGAAATCCTCATCCTCGTTTTCCGCCGGCAGCGCCGCAGCGGCGGCGGCGTTCGCCGCGCGCGTCGCCTCGGATGCGGGCGCGGTCGCAAATGCGGCGATCGGCGCAATCGCCGCCATGACGCCAAGCGATATTGCTCTCATGGATGAAACCTCCGACGAAAAGCGCCGCTGCGCCGGCGCTCTGACGATTATTGGTTGACGCGGCCCGGATCGACCGCTTCGCCCTTCGCCCGCGCTTCGGCGAGCCGGGCGCCTTCCTGCGCGGTGAAGCCGTAGAGCGCTTCCGGATTTGCGCTGCGCATTTGCAGCGCCATCAGTTCCATTCCCTCCGCGACCGGAATATCGCGCGCACCCGCCGCGATGCCGTCGAGGATGATCTCCGCCGCGCGGTCCGGCTCCATGCCGTTCTCGATGTTTACATCATTCTTGCCGCGCCGCGTGCCGTCGCCGGTCAGCGAATTGACCGACACCCCGGTCTTCACCGAGCCCGGCAAAATCACATGCACGGAGATTCCATAGGCGATCTCGACTTCGGCGCGCAGCGCTTCGAAATAGCCGACGACGGCGTGCTTGGCCGCGCAATAGCCGGTGCGGATCGGCGCGCCGACCTTGCCGGCGACGGAAGAAACGACCGCGATGGCGCCGGACTTTTTCTCGACCATGCCTGGCAACACAAGCTGCGTCAGGCGCAAGGGCGCGAAGAAGTCGACCTCCATCAACGTGCGATAGACGTCGAACGTCGTGTCGAGCGCGAGGCTGCGCTGGCTGACGCCCGCGTTGTTAATGAGAAGGTCGATCCCGCCCTTCCAATTTTCCGCTTTCGCAACGACCGCGGGCAGCGCGGCGTAATCCGTCGCCTCGAACGGCAGCACCAGCGTTTCGGCGTCGAGCGCCTTCGCGACGCGCTCCAGCGCATCGACGCGCCGCCCGGAAAGAATGACCCGCGCCCCGCGTGTGGCGAGACCCCTCGCCAAGGCCTCGCCGATGCCGGAAGAGGCGCCGGTGATCCAGACGGTTTTGCCTTTTAAGTCCATCATCCCTATCGGCCTAGATCGACCGCGCGATCAGCAGCTTCATGATCTCGTTCGTTCCGCCGTAGATGCGCTGCACGCGCGCGTCGGCGTACATACGGCTGATCGGGTATTCGTCCATGTAGCCGTAGCCGCCGAAAAGCTGCAGGCATTCGTCGATGATCTCGTTTTCGAGATCGGTCAGCAGCATCTTGCCCATCGAGGCGGTCGCGGCGTCGAGCTTTTTCTCCAGCAGCAACCCGGTGCAGTGATCGACGAACACCTTCGCCATCGTCGCCTTCGCCTTCGCTTCGGCGAGTTTGAACTGGGTGTTCTGGAAGTTGAAGATCGGCCGGCCGAAGGCCTGGCGTTCCTTCGTATAGGCGATCGTCAATTCCAGCGCGCGTTCGATCGCGGCCATCGCGATGCAGGCGATCTGGTGGCGCTCCTGCGGCAGCTGCTCCATCAGCTGGAAGAAGCCCATGCCTTCATCCGTACCCAGAAGATTGTCGCGCGGGATGCGCACTTCGTCGAAAAAGAGCTCCGAGGTGTCCTGCGCCTTGTTGCCCATCTTCTTGAGGTTGCGCCCGCGGCGGAAGCCTTCGACCTCGTCCGTTTCGACGACCATCAGCGAAACGCCCTTCGCCTTTTCGCTGGGATCGGTCTTGGCGACGACGATGATGAGGTTCGCGGTCTGGCCGTTGGTGATGAAGGTCTTCGAGCCGTTGACGACATACTGGTTGCCGTCTTTCAGCGCCGTCGTCCGCACCGCCTGAAGGTCGGAGCCGGTGCCGGGCTCCGTCATCGCGATGGCGCCGATGAGCTCGCCCGAGGCCATGCGCGGCAGCCAGCGCTTCTTCTGCTCGTCGGTGCCGTAGTGAAGGATGTAAGGCGCGACGATGCAGTTATGGAGGCCCATGCCGAAGCCTTCGACGCCGGCCTTCACCTGCTGCTCGATCAGGATCTGCTCATGCGCGAAGCTGCCGCCCGCGCCGCCCCATTCCTCGGGCATCGACGCGCAGAGGAAACCGGCTTCGCCCGCCTTCTCCCACGCCCAGCGGTCGACCATTCCCTGCTCGCGCCATTTCTCGACATGGGGGGCGAGCGCGCGGCTGAAGAATTTCCCGGCCTCCTCCTCGAACAGGAAGAGGTCGTCGGTTTTCCAGGCGGGTGTGGCGGTTTGCAGGGCGGGCATGGGCGGCTCCGTCGGTACGGGAAACGGTGAGGGTAGCGAACAGCGATTATCCCCGCGCCCCGACTTCCCGCAATCGCGCCGCGCAGTGCGAAAACGCCGCGGATGGAGGACCATCCGCGGCGCTTCGATTTTCGCCCGTTTTCTGACGCAGATCGCGTCCTAGATGCCCGAAATCAACGCCGGCACGTAGGTCGAAGCGATCACGATGAGAAACACGGCGCCGGTCAGGTAAAGAAGACCCTTGGCGGCCTCGCTCGCCCCCAATTGGCGAAGCAACCCAATAACTGCGACCAGGAGAAGCCCGAGGCTCACCAAGCCGACCGTCGCTGCGATCGATACCATGTGTGTTTGCGCCCTTTTTAACCACCCAAAGGACCGAAGTGACCACGGCCCTTACCCCGAAGCGCGTCGCCCCCAGCGCCCCGATAGGTTATATAATTACAATTCGAATCATCCCGAGTCGAGGGCCTTCTGACAGGATGGTAAGTTTTTTTTAACGGATCCCGGCCGGCGGCCTAAGGCGCCGAATAAGGCTCGACGTATCGTTGCGTCCGCCGCCCATCGCCTGAATCTCGGCATAAAACTGATCGACGAGCGCCGTGACGGGAAGCTGGGCGCCGTTTTTCCGAGCCTCGGCGAGCGCGATCCTCAGGTCCTTTCGCATCCAGTCGACCGCAAAGCCGAAATCGAACGCGCCTTCGGCCATCGTCTTGGCGCGGTTCTCCATCTGCCACGAACGGGCCGCGCCCCCGGAAACCGCCTCCAGCACGCGCTCGATATCGAGCCCGACGGTGTTGGCGAAATGCACCCCTTCGGAGAGGCCCTGAAGCAGCCCGGCGATGCAGATCTGGTTGACCGCCTTGCAGAGCTGGCCATGGCCCGAAGGCCCGACATGGACGATGCGCGCTGCGTAAGCTTCAAGGAGGTTCCGGGCGCGCTCGACCGCGGCCGCTTCGCCCCCGCACATGACGGAAAGCGTGCCGGCCTTCGCCCCGGCCTCGCCGCCGGAGACGGGCGCGTCGATGAAGTTTGCGCCTTTCTCGGCGAAGGCGCTCGCAAGGCGCCGGGCGAGATCGGGGCTCGCCGTCGAATGGTCGATGACGAGGGCGCCCTTGGCGACCACGGGCAGCACCTCGCCGAGCACCATCTCGATATCCGGGTCGTCGCCGAGGCAGGTGATGACGGCGCCCGCCCCATTCGCCGCATCCGCGGGCGAGCGTGCGCGCCGCGCCTTGTGCGCGGCCGTGAAAGCGTCCGCCTTCGCGCCTGTGCGGTTCCAGACGGTGAGATCGAGCCCATGTGCGGCGAGATGACCCGCCATCGGCGCGCCCATCACGCCGAGCCCCAGGAAAGAAACCTTCATCACGCCCCCTCGCGCCCGTCCGTTGACGGACCTTTGGCGTAGCGGCTCGCGAAATACATCAGCGGCGCGCCGTCGCTCGACGCAAACTGCACGACCTCGCCGACGAGGATGACATGATCGCCAGAGCGGTGCCG
Source organism: uncultured Caulobacterales bacterium (assembly GCA_964576815.1). Lineage (GTDB taxonomy): Bacteria > Pseudomonadota > Alphaproteobacteria > Caulobacterales > Parvularculaceae > Amphiplicatus. The sequence continues at coordinate 3,854 of CAZNXR010000140.1, forward strand.
ATCGACGACACGGCAGTCGAACCCCGCGAGCCGTTCTGCGAGCACCGGCGCGCCGGTGAGCCACAACTCATATTCATGGGGCTGGAGCGGCGCAGGGCTGTGACTGGCGAAGCGCTCCGAAAGCGCCTGCTGCCGATCGCTCAGGATGCTGATCGAATAGGACGGCGCACCGATGAAATCGGCGAAGGACGAGGCCTTCGCTTCAAGGCACCAGAGGACGAGCGGCGGCTCCAGCGACACCGAAGTGAAGGAATTGACGGTGATCGCCGTATAGCCCCCGCGCGTGTTGGCGCAGGCGGCGACGGCGACGCCGGTCGCAAATCGCGCGAAAGCGTTCTTCAAAGGCCGGTAAGGGTCGGTCATCACGCGGTCCGCAAGAGGCGCGGGAACGCGCGCCGGTCGGCGCGGCCTAGCATCAAACTGGAAACCTAGGAAGCGGGCGATGCCTACGGAGCATCCTCAATCCGCCGATCAAGCCTGTTCAATCCGACGGGTCACTTGCTATTCTATATGAGCTTTCGCCGCTCGGGGAGAAGATCATGCGCTGCGTATTCGTTGCGACCATCGCCGCTATTCCGCTGCTCGGCCTGGCGGGGGCTGCGCAAGCGAAATCCGGCGCAGAGCCCCCGCCGCTCGCCGCTTGCGCGGAGTCTCCCGACGAAAACGGCTACATCGTCTGCTCATTCGACCAGCCGATGTTTATGGGCGCCGATATTCACGTCTTGTACGCGAATTTCGAGCTGCCGGGTCTTGGGCGCTACGCAGACGTCAATCTCGACTATTTCCGCAACGGCAAGAAAGTGTTCGACGTCGCGGTATACGCCGTCAAGTTCCTGCCGGACTCCTCCGCGGACCATGTCCGGTTGAGTTTCACGGTGCGCGACATGAAGCGCAATGTCACGAAGCATAAGTACCGGATCGCCGGAAAGCTCTACCTGCAGCCCGTTTCCGACTGATTGGGCGAACGTCCCGATTGCCGCGCCGGTAAGCTCCCGCTAAGATTCGGCGATCAGGATGGTTCGATGCGCAAGGAAGACGTCACCCGCCAGCTCGGCCTTGAAGGGGGCGAGTATTACATCACCGCCCCCTCGCCTTGCCCCTATCTAGACGGGCAGGTCGAGCGGAAGGTCTTCGCCTATCTCGGGGGCTCGCAGGCGCCGACGCTCAATTCCATGCTGTCGCGGCGCGGCTTTCGCCGCTCGCAGAACATCATCTATCGCCCCGCCTGCGACGCCTGTTCGGCCTGCACGCCCGTGCGCATCATCGTCGAAGAATTCGAGATGACGCGCGCCCGGCGTCGCACGCTGCGCCGGAACGCCGACCTTCAACGCCACATTCGCGCGCCGAAGGCGACGTCGGACCAGTTCTCGATCCTGCGCGGTTATCTCGATGCGCGCCATCCGGACGGCGGCATGGCGGATATGACCGTGCTCGACTACGCATCGATGGTCGAGGAGACCGCTGTCGATACGGCGATGATCGAATATCGCAGCCGCGGCGAAACGGGCCGCGAAACGCTGCTCGCCTGCGCGCTGTCCGACCGCCTCGTAGACGGGCTCTCCATGGTCTATTCATTCTTCGAACCCGAAGAGGACGCGCGCAGCCTCGGCGCTTACATGATCCTCGATCACATCGCGCTCGCGCGCGATCTCGGCCTTCCTTACGTCTATCTCGGCTATTGGGTCGATGGTTCGCCGAAGATGGATTACAAGCGCAGCTATCGCCCGCTGGAAAGGTTGACGCCGGGCGGTTGGGCGCGCCTCGAAAGCTAGCCTTTCAATTCCGACCGGCGCAGGCCATTCTCCCGCGCAAAATAACGGTACGGGCGGGACGCCTTGATCAATCGACGAAACCTTCTCGCGGCGGGGACTGTGGGACTTGCGGCCGGCTGCGATTGCGGCGCGCCGGAAGGTCTGCCTTCCGTGTCGGGCGCCATTCGCGAGCGCGAGCTGCGCATGGTGACGACCTGGCCGAAGGATTTTCCCGGCCTCGGCACGGCGGCCGAGCGCGTCGGGCGCTTCATCACGGAGATGTCGGGCGGCGCGATCCGTGTGCGGATTTTCTCCGCCGGCGAGCTGGTCGGCGCGTTCGACAGCTTCGACGCCGTCTCGAACGGCTCGGCCGATATCTATCACGGCGCGGAGTATTACTGGGCCGGCAAGTCGAAGGCCTATCCCTTCTTCACCGCCGTGCCCTTCGGCATGACCGCGTCCGAGATCATCGGCTGGACGGAGTTCGGCGGCGGTCAGGCGCTGTGGGACGAATTGTCGGCGAAGTTCAATATCAAGCCCTTCACCGCCGCGAACACCGGCCATCAGCTCGGCGGCTGGTTCAAGAAACCGATCAACTCGCTCAACGACCTTAACGGCCTCAAAGTGCGCATGCCGGGCCTCGGCGGGGAGGTCCTGCGCCGCCT
>CAZNXR010000141.1:0-6268 GCA_964576815.1 uncultured Caulobacterales bacterium
GCGGGCGAGCGCAAGCTCGAGACCGCGCGCATCCGATTTGCGTGGTCGCAGGATACGTTCCGCTGGCGGACGATGGTCGGCGGTTTCTTCCTGAAGGCGCCGAAAGGAAGCGGCGACGAGCCTGTCGATCGGATTGAGGTGATGATCCGCAGCCGCGATCCCGTAGCGAAGAACGCCGACATCGTGCAGTTTCTGATCGATGATTTCGGCACGGTCGAAAAGGACTGCGAGAAAGTCCTCGACGACATTCGCAAGTCAGCCGGCTATGAAGTCGGTGAGAATGAAACGCTGATCACGAAGTCAGCGCAGGAATAGAGCCGCGTTACAACGCGCCCGTCCGCGCCAATATTGCGTCCGGCCCGGCGAAGCTTGAAGAGCGCTTCTTCATTGCGCTTTCCGCAAGATCGTCGGCGACCCGGCCCAGTCTCTTGACCGCCGCGTCGAGCGGGTCGCGGATTGCGTCAATCTCCTTGTTGTCGGCGTCGATCCGCCGGAGCGCTGCGATGTAAATGGCGCGCGACTCCCTAAGGTCGGCGATGGAGGTTTCGAGGACGGCGACGTCGGTGAGCTTCGGGCTCGCCCCCGCACTGGCACGCTCGGCGACATCGGCTAGGGCGGCGGCCGCAACAAGGTGACGGCGCGAGTCCGCGGCGATTTGCCCGCCGACGTCGGATCCGGGCGAAATCGACGCGAGGTAAATTCCGACAGCGCGGTCGCGCGTCATGCGATCGCCGTCGGCGCCGGCGAGGCGACCGGCGAACGAGGAATCTTCAGGTTTCGGCCATGGCGACCATGCAAGCTCGGCGGCCGCCTCCTTGAGTGCGGCGCGCTCTTCAGTCATGACAAGCGCGTCCGAAGCGTCCGCCGTTCTGATCACGGTCGAGCAGGCTGGAAGAGCGAAAGCGACGAAAGACGCGACGATGACGCCCTTAACCGAAATACTCGACACGCCTTGTACCTCCTGACGCTTTACCGGCCAGGACCGGGAGAAATCGGCAAACGTGCTTCCCTCGCAAGAGCGCCTGAAAAGGCGCCGACCGAAAATCGGCGCATCCGGCCCTTGTGAACGGCAAACGGCTTGATGAGATGACCCTGCCCTAGATAGTGGATAACATCACGTAGGAGTGAAAGTCAGCAGAATTATGGCAGACCGATTTGACCTGTTTCCCGCGTTGGAGCCGTTTGAAACGGGGCGGCTAAAGGTCTCGGAACTCCACGAGATTTACTATGAGGTCTGCGGCAATCCGGTCGGCAAGCCCGTTATCGTCTGCCATGGCGGGCCGGGCGGCGGCATCACCCCGTCGATGCGACGCTATTTCGATCCGGCGAAATACCGGATCGTCCTTTTCGACCAGCGCGGCTGCGGGAAATCGACGCCGTACGCCGAATTGCGCGAGAATACGACTTGGGATCTCGTCGCCGACATGGAGCGTTTGCGCCGCCGGCTTGATGTCGAGCGCTGGCTCGTGTTCGGCGGCTCCTGGGGATCGACCCTTGCGCTCGCCTATGCCGAGACCCATCCCGAACGCTGCAGCGAACTCGTCCTGCGCGGGATTTTCACGCTCCGGCGCGACGAACTCCGATGGTTTTATCAGGAGGGGGCGAACTGGATTTTTCCCGACGCGTGGGAGAGTTATCTGGCGCCCATACCCCCCGACGAGCGGGACGACCTCATCGCCGCCTATCACCGGCGCCTGACCGGCGCCGATGACGCCGAAAAACGCCGCGCCGCCCGCGCGTGGAGCGCATGGGAAGGCGGTACGGTATCGCTTCTTCCATCTCAGGAGCGTATCGAAAGTTTTTCCGCGGACGCCTTCGCCGTCGCCTTCGCGCGGATCGAATGCCACTACTTCGTCAACGGCGGCTTCTTCGACCGCGACGATCAGTTAATGGCGAATATCGACCGCGTGCGGGGCATTCCGGGCGTGATCGTGCAGGGCCGCTACGACGTGTGCACGCCGATGAAGACCGCCTGGGAGCTGAAGAAGGCCTGGCCCGAAGCGGACTTCCAGCTGATCGTGGACGCCGGCCACGCCGCGAGCGAGCCCGGCATCATCGATGCTCTCGTTCGCGCCACGAATCGCTTTGCGGGCGCGTGATCCTTCAAATCTCACCGAGGCGTTAAAATTCCCGCCCGCGCGGCAATCCTCCGTTAACGGAATTTACCTATTCCCTATCGAAACGCTCGCCTCGTCCCTGGGAATTTATTCAAATCTTTAGGGGTCAGGATCATGCTGTCGGCCGGGAGACACCGGGCCGACCGTCAGGTTGCGCCCGGGGGAGGCTAGTTCGTGGACTTATCGTCGGCGGCCAAGGCGGCGCTCATTGAAAGCGAGCAGATCGACGGTCTGCTCGAAGTCGCCGGCGTCGACGGCGTAAAGATAATTCTCGAGGCGTTCTGGCGATCGACGGACCAGCTCTCGGCGGACCTTGCGCGCAACCTCGCCGGCGGGGAATGCGTCGAGGCGGCCCGCACCGCGCATGCGCTGAAAGGTTCGGCGGCCAATGTCGGCGCCGTTCGCCTCGCGGACGCCGCGCGCCTTGTCGAGGTTCATTCGAAGAGCGGCGATTTGCCGGAGGCGAAGGCGGCGATCGAACGCCTCGTCGCCATCTACCGCGAAACGCGCGAAGCGCTTGAGCGCCACGTAGACGCGCAAGGCTGAACTCAGATCGCCGAGCCGTCCGGTTCGCGGCTGAGATGCGCGCTCAATACTAGTCCGAAACCCGTCATGATGGTCAGCATCACGGTGCCGCCGTGGGAAACGAGGGGCAGCGGCACCCCGACGACCGGCGCAAGCCCCATCACCATTCCGGTATTGATCAGAATATAGAGCATGAAGGTCGCGGTGACGCCAAGCACCGTGAGGCGCGCAAACTGGGTTTTGGCGCGTAGCGCAACGCTCATCGCCGTCGCGACCACTCCGAAATAAAGAAGCAGCAGCCCGATCGCGCCGACGAAGCCGAACTCCTCGCTGAAGATCGTGAAGATGAAGTCCGTCTGCATCTCAGGCAAAAAGTCGAGCTCGCGCTGCGTCCCGAGCATGTAGCCTTTTCCAGCAAGCCCGCCGGACCCAATGCCGATCTTCGATTGCAGCAAGTGGTAGCCGGCGCCGAGCGGATCATTCTCAGGATTGAGGAACGTCGTCAGGCGCGCGATCTGGTAGTCGTGGAGAAAGTCGAAGCGATAGGCGGCGTAGCCGGCGCCGACCGCGCCGAGACCGCCGAGAAAAGCGATCCTCCACGACAATCCGGCGAGGAACATGATCGCGACGCCGGTCGAGCCGATCATGATCGCGGTGCCGAGGTCAGGCTGCAAGAACACCAGCCCGACCGGCGCGCCGATCATGACGAGCGGCGGTATCAGAAAGAGGATATGCGAGACCTGTTCGGGGCGGATCGCGTGGTAGTAGCGCGCGAGCGCCAGAACGAGACCGATCTTCATCAGCTCCGACGGCTGGAATTGCATCGGCCCAAGATCGATCCACCGGCGCGCTCCCATGTTGATGTCGCCGATGAACGGCACGAGCGCCAGTGCGATCAGCGCCACGACGTAGATCGGAATCGACAGCAACATCCAGTAGCGCATGCCGATCAGCGCCACGACGATCATGCCCGCGCTCGCTAGGGCGAATCGAAACGCATGCGTGCCCGCCCAGGGACTCCACGATCCTCCGCCGACGGAATAGAGCGTGATGACGCCGGCGGCGCCGATCAGGGAAAGAAGGATGATGAGCGGCCAGTGCAGCCGTGAAATATTGTCGATGAGGCCGCGGCGGGGACCGGGAAGAATGATCGACGCCATCGCCCTACCCTCTCGCCGCGGGGTCGGCCGCGACGGCGATCGCCTCAGGGCCGACGGGCTTCATTCTTGCCGGATCCTTTTGCAGGACGGCGCGCATGATCTGCTGCGCTTTAGGGGCGGCCGTACGCGAACCGCCGATGCCATGCTCGACGACGACCGCGCAGGCGTAACGCGGCGAATCGACCGGTCCATAACAGACGAAGAGCGCGTGGTCGCGCCGCGCCCAAGGGAGGTCTTCGGGCTTTGTGAGGCCGCGGCGGCGCTCTTCCTCGGTGATGCGATAAACTTGGCTGGTTCCGGTCTTGCCCGCGATCTGCCATTCCGGCTCGGGAAGGCGCGAGCGATAGGCGGTGCCGCCCGGCTCATTCATGACCGCGTTCATCCCTGCGCGCGCGACCGCCAGATATTCCTCCGGTATGTCGATCTTCGACGCGGCGGGCTGCGGCAGGACGAGGTCGCCCTTGAGGCGAACGATCCGTGGGCGGATTTCACGGCCCGTCGCGAGCCGCGCCGCCATGACGGCGAGCTGAAGCGGCGTCGACGACACGGAGCCTTGCCCGATGATCGCCGACAGCGTTTCGCCCGGAAACCAGGTCTGGTTCTCCGGCGAGCTGCGATAATAGCGCCGTTTCCACGCGCGGTCCGGCATCACGCCCGCATGCTGGCCCGGAATGCCGAGTTCGAATGTCTGGTCGAGGCCGAACTTGCGCGCGGTGTCGGCGATGAGGTCGATGTCAAGCTGCGTCGCCACGGTGTAGAAGAACGTGTCGCAGGATCGCTTCAACGAATCCTTCATATCGACGGAGCCGTGGCCTTCCTTCTTCCAGCAATGGAAGAAGCGGTTGCCGTACCAGAACTTGCCGTTGCAGCGGACCTTGAAGTTCGGCGAGTAGCCCGCACGCAGCGCGGCGATCTGGCTGATCATCTTGAAGGTCGAGCCCGGCGGATAGATGCCGCCGAGCGGCTTGTTAAGCAGCGGTTTGTAGGGGCTTTCGTTGAGGTCCTTCCAAAGCGCGCTGGGGATGCCCTTGGTGAAGATGTTGGGGTCGAAGGCGGGAGTAGAGGCGAGAACGAGGATGTCGCCGGTTTCGGTGTCGATGACGACCGCCGATGCGCTCTCTCCTTCCAGCGCCTTCATCGTCGCCATTTGCAGATCGGCGTCGATCGTCAGGCCGAGCGTTTCCCCTTGCGCCGGCGGCCGGAGGCTCTCCTCGATTTCCTCGATCACGCGGCCATGCGCGTTGACTTTGACATCCATCGCGCCGGCGACGCCGCGCAGTTCATGCTCATAGGTCCGTTCGAGACCTTCGCGCCCGACCTTGAAGCCCGGCTGACGCAGCAGGATGTGCTGGTTCTCGTTCTCCTTCGCCGCGAGGTCGCGGTCGGTCACCGCGCCGACATAGCCGATGACGAAGGCGGTCGCATTGCCGAGCGGATAGTTGCGCGTCTCGCCGACATCGGGCTCGGCGCCCGGCAGATAGGGAAGCTCGTAATTGATGCGGGAGAATCGCTCCCAATCGAGATTGTTCTCGATCTCGACCGGTGCAAAGCCGCGCGTGCGCCGGACTTCGCGCAGGATCCTCGCGCGCTTTTCCGGCGAGATGACGACCAACTCGCCGATGCGATCGAGCGCCGCTTCGACATTCGAAGCCTCGGCCGGATTGAAGAGCAGCCGGAAGTTCTGGCGGTTCGACGCCAGCGACGCGCCGAAGCGGTCGATGATCTCACCCCTCAGGGGGGTGATGATGCGCGTGTTGAACTGGTTTTCGTCGGCAAGGCGCAGATATTTCTTGTGATCGACGATCTGCAGCTGAAAGAGGCGTGCGCCGATCCCGAGCAACAGAAGGCTGAAGCCCCCGCCGAGCATGGCGGCGCGGCGCGAGACGACCTCCTTCTTTTCCGGATCGTTGGAGTTGACGCTCATACGCCGCTCAGACCTCGATCACGACGCGGCGGTGGAGACGCCCGAACGCCAACGCGAAAATAGGAAAGCAGAGCGCGGTCACCAGCATTTGCCACAACAGCCCGCCGGGCGGCAGCAGCGCCGCCGACAGGAGACTCATCGCCAGCCACAATATCAGCGAGACGACAAGACACGCCACTGCAAAACCGATCGCGACGACCCGCAATTCGCGTCCGAGGAAATAGGCCTGCTGGGAAATCGCGATCTGCTGCATGACAAGGTAAACGGTCGGCCAGAGGCCGATCGGCCCTCCGGTCAGGAGATCATGCAGGAGGCCCATGAAGAAAACGCTCGCGGCCGGCAGGTGTCCCGGCGAATAGAGCGACCAGAAATAGATGACGATCAAAGGAATGACGGGCGTCGGCAGCGCGCCGCCGAACAGCCGCACGGGCGAGGCGAGCAGCAACACGCCGAGAAACCCGAGGAACGCGGGCGTCGCGCCCCCGGCGATGCGCATGATGACGTCTGCGCGCGTCGCCATTGTCAGTCGCCCTCTTCGACCG
>CAZNXR010000142.1:0-6260 GCA_964576815.1 uncultured Caulobacterales bacterium
AACTGGACGACCGCCGCCATTGAGCCGCGCATGTCGCGGCCGTTCAGGCTGAAGGCGAAGAGGACTTCCCCGCCTTCCGCCCATTTGCGGATCTCGCCCGCCGGCATCGGCGTGCGCGAGGGTTGAAAGCCGATTTCGCGGATGAGGTCCGGCCGGTCGCGATAGTCGAGAATGCGTGCGCCGCTTATGGAGGTGACGACCTGAGTTTCGAGATATTGGCGGGCGGACTGGATCTGCTGGAGCTGACAGCCGGGGCGCGTCGGCGCAGCGCCCATTGAGTTCATTTCCCACGCCGCCTGCGGGGCGATGCCGACCGACATCGATCGGTCCGGCGCATAAGCGGTCCAGATGAAATTGTAGCCGTTGACGCACATGAAATCGCGCGCCCAGAAGACGCCGCCGTCGGTCTGCCAGCCATGGGGCACGAAGATCGACGCGGCCGCCATCGGCTGCGCGAATCCGGCAGCATCGACGATGATCTGCGGCGCGAGGCGCACGACATTTCCGCGGGGTCGCTGCGGGACGACCGGCCTTGCGCTCTGCGCGCCGCCTGAGGCTGCTGCAACCGCTGCGCTATCGCCGTCTGCGCGGGCTTCTGTCTTCGCGCACGCCGCAATCAGCGCCGCAATGGCGATGAGCAACCCCGTTCTCATGCGTCCCCCCAAAAAGCGAAGCACTGTGAACTGCTTTTCGGGGCGCATGCAACAGGGTTGCGCGGACCGCGGCGAAGGGCGCCTTCGGTCTCACGGCCGTTTAACGAGCCCCGAACGCGGACAAAATCGGCGATTTAACCGCTACTTATCCGAAGGCGCCGCCATTTCGTACAGCAGCCTAACGCCGAAGCCGGAAGCGCCCTTCGGCTTGGTCGGCGTCCCCTCGCTCAACCAGTCGACGCCCGCGATATCGAGGTGCGCCCAGGGCTGCTCCTCTTTCACGAAGCTTGCGATGAAGGCAGCGCCGGTCGAAGCGCCGGGGTCACCGGTGTCGCCGTTCTTCACATCCGCGATCACCGACTTGATCTGGTTGAAATGGTTTGGATGCAGCGGCAGGCGCCAAAGCTCATCGCCCGAGATTTCGCCGGCCTTGAGCAGCAGCGCCGCAGTCTCATCGCTGCGCGAAAAGAGGCCTGCATACTCATCGCCGAGTGCGCGCCCGACCGAACCCGTCAGCGTCGCGATGTCGACGAGAAGGCGCGGCTTGTCCTTCATCTGCGCGTACCAGACAGCATCGGCGAGCACGAGACGCCCCTCGGCGTCGGTCGACATGATCTCGATCGTCTTGCCGGACATCGACCGCAGCACGTCGCCCGGCCGGAGGGCGCGGCCGTCCGGCATGTTCTCGGCGAGCGCGGCGAGTGCGACGACATTCACCGGCGCCTTCGCCTTCGCGAGCGCGATGACGGTCGCAACGCTGACGGCCGCGCCCGTCATGTCGGACTTCATCTGCCACATGCCGTCATTCGGCTTGATCGAAATCCCGCCGGTGTCGAAGGTTATGCCTTTGCCGACGAACGCAAGCGGCGGCGCCGCGCCTGCGCCGCGATAGCGCACGATAAGGAGCCGCGGCGGGCGCACGCTGCCCTGCCCGACGCCGAGGATCGCGTTCATGCCGAGCCGTTCCATGGCGGCAACGTCAAGCACTTCGATCGACAGGCCGGCGGCGCCCTTTGCGGCCTCGCGGCTGCGCCGAATGAACTCCTCCGGATAAAGAATATTCGCAGGCTCCGACTGCATGTCGCGCGCCCAGAGCGCCGCCTCGGCGACGTAGCGCGGCCCGCGGTCATAAGCGGCGCGCGCGGCGTCGGCGTCGGCGGCGATCACCGTCAGGGCGCCTTTCTGCTCCTTCGCGTCGCTTTTGTATTTCAGGAACTGATATTGCCCGAGCGCGGCGCCCATCGCCGTTTGCGCCGCATCTCCGGCGCCGATGACGGCGACTGTCGCGGCCTTGCTGGTCTTGGCGAGCTGGCCCGCGCGCCCGCCGAAATCCGCCCAATCACGGGCGCGCATCCCGACGCTCTTGATGCCGATGAGGTGCACCTCGCTTGCAATCGCGGCGCCGCTGACGAAGCTCGTGGTCTCTCCTTCCTTCGCTTTGAATTGCGTGCGCTCGATCGCGGCCGCGACGGCGGCCGCCGTTTCCGCGCCGGCGGCGGAAGCGAGCCCGGAGAGGTCCTTTTCATCGGCGACAGCCACAATGAGCGCGTCAGCGCCGCTGCTCGACGTGGAAAAGCCGATCGACCGTCCGGCGGCGGCGGGCGCCGCTGCAAGAACGAAAGTCACGATAGCAAGAACAATAAAACGCATCGATCAGTAACTCCGTAATTGGCGGGGTGAATTTTGAACCCTCAGCGGCGCGCGACCGCAAGGGTGTTGTGGCGCGATTGACCGGCGAACAAAATCACGCCGCCGCAGGTTTCCCTGCGGCGGCGCTTTTACGCAACAAGGCCGGAACCGGCGATTTTCTGCGCCGAGCCCGGCGGTCTCCCCTCGGTCTTAGGCGAGCGCGCCGGCGCCAGCCTCCGCTCTCTCCCCAGGGCGGTCGGCTTCTCTGGATATGGCCATCGGGCGCCGGCTGCCGCTATGCGGCAGATCACTGGGCATGCCGTTTCGCCGCTGCGCCGTCAGAAACCGCCGCCTCACCTATAGGAATTGTCGCCATGACCACCTCACCCCACGCCTACACGCCCGACCCGCGAAACGATTCGATTCTTATCGACGTCAACGGAACGCTGTTTCCTCGCCAAGAAGCGAAGGTCTCCGTTTTCGATTCAGGTTTTGTCCTCGGCGACGGCGTGTGGGAGGGTCTGCGCGTTCATCCGGGCCCTGACGGTCGCGGCGTCGTCGCCTTTCTCGACCGGCACCTCAAACGGCTTTGGGAGGGCGCCAAGACGCTCGATTTCAACATGGGCTTGACGAAAGAGGCGCTTGCCAAACGCCTCTACGACTGCCTGGACGCGAACAGCGCGCATGAGGGCGTTCATATCCGCCTGATGGTTTCGCGCGGCGTCAAGGCGACGCCCTATCAGGACCCGCGCGCGACGATCACGCCGCCGACGATCGTCATCATTCCCGAATTCAAGACGCCCCTCGCCGCGACCGCGCATGCCGGCAAGCGGCTCTTCACCGTGCATGTGCGGCGCACCTCGCCGGACACGCAGGACCAGAAATTGAATTCGCATTCCAAGCTCAACTGCATCCTCGCCTGCATCCAGGCGACGAAGGCGGGCGCCGACGAGGCGTTGATGCTCGACGCCCAAGGGTTCGTCGCGACCTGCAATTCGACGCACTTCTTCATTGTGAAAGAGGGCGAAATCTGGACCTCGTCCGGAGACTATTGCCTAGGCGGCATCACGCGCGGGGTCATTCTCGACGTCGCGCGCGCGGACGGCCTCATCGCGCGGGAGAAGAATTTCTCCGTTCATGACGTCTACGGCGCCGATGAAGCGTTCCTCACCGGCACCTTCGCCGGCGTCACGCCGGTTTCGGAAGTCGACGGCCGCACGATTGGCGAAGGGCGCGGCGCGATGGTTGCACGCCTCCAGGCGCTGTACAAAACCCGCGTCGCCGAGGATGTCGCGCATGGCCGCAGTCAATCGTTCCGCTAAGGGAAAACCGCATTTCCATGCCCGCCCGAAGGAAATCGGTTGCCGATCGTTCTTTACGACGAAGACTATTGGCGGGCCGCGATCAACTTTCGGCACTTTGTCGATCATGGCATGATGGGGGACGAGGTTCTTCGCTCTTCGCCTACGCGTCGAGCCCGGAGGAAATATGGCGAAAACTCCTCGACCGCGGCCTTCGGGCCGGAAACGGCCCGCCAAAAAAGCTGTCCCGCCCAAGAAGAAAGCGAGGCGCGCACTGACCTACGAAGACATTCGCGCCCTCGCCCTGTCGCTCGGGTATCCGGGCGTCGTTGAAGCCGTATCCTGGGGCCAGCCTTGCCTGAAGGCGCATGGGAAACTCTGGTTTTTCTGGAGCCCGACCGAGAATGCGCCGGTTTTCAAAGTGCCGTTTGAAGAGCGCGACACGCTCGTTGAAAGCGATCCGAAGACTTTTTTCTTTACGGACCACTACAGGAACCACCAGCTCGTGCTCGCGCGTCCTGAACGGATCGACCGCGCATGGATACGCGCCAACCTGATCCGCGTCTGGCGCGACATGGCGCCCAAGAGGCTCTTGCGGAAGTGGGACGAGGAGCGCGGGGATCGATGAAGACCATCATCTCGATGTGGTCGGGACCGCGCAATATCTCGACGACGTTGATGCGTTCGTTCGCATCGCGCGCCGACGTGACTGCGCTCGACGAGCCGTTCTACGGCGCGTATCTCGCGCGCACCGGCGCCCCTCATCCGTATCGGGAGGAAACGCTCACGGCCTATCCGCATGCAATTGACGGCGTGCTGGATTGGATCGAGCGGTCGAAAATCAAGGGAACGCTCTTCCTCAAGCATATCGCTTACCATCTGCCCGACGATCTCGATCTTTCGTTCCTGGACAGCTGGCGAAACTTCCTGCTGATCCGGGACCCGCGCGCGATGGTCGCGTCCTTCGCCGACAGGTTCGAAGATGTGGCGCCGATCGTTCGCAGCTATGAGACAGGGCTCGCAATTTTCGAGCGTTTGGCGGCCCTGAATATCTCCTGCCCCATTGTCGATGCGGACGACGTCCTGAAAGCGCCGGAGCCGATGCTGCGCACGCTTTGCGCATCGCTTGGCCTTCCATTCGATCCCGCAATGCTGTCCTGGCCTTCCGGACAGCGACCCGAAGACGGCCCATGGGCGCCGCATTGGTATGCGGCTGTCCGGTCCACGACGGGCTTCAGTCCATTTGTGGAGAAAAAAGTCACGCTTTCCAACGATCTCGAAGCGATCGCCGAAAGGGCGGCGCCGTTTTATCGGCAATTGCGGGCGCGGCGGCTGACCGCGTGACGGCGGCGCAACAATCGCGGGCAATTGTCATTCAACTGTCGCAGGGCGCTGTTGCGCTGAACGAAGCTGACTAAAGTCCGTCCCGATTGACGGGCGCGCGACGCGTGCTCCGCTGTTGTGGGCAATCTTCAAGGGAAACACGAAAAATGGCTCAAATCCGCCGCCTTATCCGGCTTTCCTGTGCGATGGCGTCAGCGCTCTCCGGCGCTTCCGCCCTGTCGATCGCTACCGCCAGTTCGGCGCTTGCGCAAACATCAGGCGGCCTTGACGAAGTGTTCGTCACCGCACAGCGGCGCGAGGAAAACCAGCAAGAAGTGCCGATCTCCATCACGACGCTGCCGGAGGACCGGTTCACCGCCATCCTTCAGGGTGCGGACGATATTCGCGCGCTCGCGACGCGCGTGCCGGGCCTTTACGCCGAATCGTCGAACGGCCGCGTCGCGCCGCGTTTCTACATTCGCGGTCTCGGCAACACCGATTTCGATCTCGCCGCGTCGCAGCCGGTCTCGATCGTCATGGACGAGATCGTGATGGAAAACGTCGTCCTCAAATCGTTCCCGCTGTTTGACATTGAACGCGTCGAAGTGCTGCGCGGGCCGCAAGGGACGCTCTTCGGCCGCAACACGCCGGCCGGCATCGTGAAGTTCGATACGGTGAAGCCGGGCGACGAGCAGGAAGGCTTCATTTCAGGATCGATCGGCCGCTTCGCGACCGCCAAGATCGAGGGTGCGCTTGGCGGTCCGCTGACCGACACGCTCGGCTATCGCGCGTCGGTGCTTTACCAGCGCCGCAGCGACTGGATCGACAACGGCGGCGTCGTGCAGAACGGGTTTGACGCGCGCGAAAACGCTTTCGGCGGGTTTTCGGACATCGCCGGCCGCTTCCAGGTCGCCTGGGCGCCGACAGAGAACTTCGACGCGCTGTTCAACATCCACGGCCGCAAGATCGAAGGAACCTCGGAGCTTTTCCGCGCCAACATTCTCGGGCCCGGGAATAATGAGCTCAATTCGAATTTCGACCGCGGCGTCGTCTTCTATGACGGCGGAAACGGCAACCAGCAGAGCTATGACACTTATGGCGGCTCGGCGCGCCTGACCCTCGATCTCGGCGCCGTCAAGGCGATTTCAATCACCGGCTTCGAGACGGTGAACGGAAAGAGCCGCGGCGACATCGACGGCGGCTCGGGCGCCGGCTTCCTGCCGGACGGTTCCTTCCCCGGGTTCATTCCCTTTCCGTCGGACACGCAAGACGCGATCGACGATCACGACCAGTTCACGCAGGAAATCCGCTTCGCCAGCGACTATGAAGGCCCGTTCAGCTGGCAGGCCGGCTT
>CAZNXR010000143.1:0-6183 GCA_964576815.1 uncultured Caulobacterales bacterium
GGATCGACGATCAGAAGCGCCGCGTCATTTGCGTAATCGGCGAGCGCGATCGCGCGCGGATTAACGACCGGACTCCCTGCATCGATCGGCTGATACCGCTCGGCGATGCGGGTGAAGGCGCCGTAACCCGCGTGCTTCTTCGCGATGCGCACTTTCAGGTGCTTGCCGGTGAACTGGTTGATCGCGCGGATTTGGTGATCGTCGTCATCAAGCGGCAGGGCGTCGGCGACATGGGCGGCGGTCGCCAGGACGCCGCGATCGCGATCGATAACGAAGGCCGTCCCGATAAAGGCGCGGTCCGTCACGATCATGTAAACCGACTTGTCCGCTTCGTTCAGCGTCTCGGAGGGAATCACCGCGCTTAGCGCGGCGTCCGCATCAGCGCGCGTCGCTTCGAGCTCGACCGCGAGCCTCGCCTGCGCGCGGCGATCGCCGAAGCGCGCGGCCTCGCTGAGCGCCAGCGCACCCGCCAACAGGAAGAGCGCTGCGCCGAAAAAAAGCTTCTCGCTGCGCGCCGAGCTTTTGGGCGGCGCCCCCTGTTCCCCTATCCCCGACATGTCGGCCCCTCGCAGGAGCGAGCGTAAGCGAGAGGATCGCAGCGGCGCAAGGCGGCGAGGCCGCGAAGGAGGCGGTCGAGGCGCGAATTTCCATCAAGCGTCTTCCTGGCGCATCGCTTCGGCGACGAGGTCGGCTTCACCAGCCCCGCCGTCGCTGGAAAGCGCTTCCGAACTGGCGACCGCCGCCCCCCGGCTTAGGTCGATCTCAGGAAACGCAGCACGCGAAAACGGTGCGAAGACCGTCCCCGGTCGGCCCGGACGCTCGCCGATCTCCACGACATCCCCAGCGCCGAAATTATGGACGCCGACAATCGTTCCGAGCTTCATGCCGGCTCCATCGATGACGGCGAGACCGACGAGGTCCTCCATATAGAATTCATCAACGCCGGCGGCGGGCAGCGCCGTGCGATCGACATAGAGGCGTATGCCGGCGAGGGCGGCGGCGTCCTCGCGGCTGGAAATCTCCGGCGCTGAAACGATCGCGATCCCGGGTCTCAGTACACGGATGAAAGAAAGGGTGAAGCGCCGCCTCCCGTCTTCCGACTGTACGGGCCCGTATTCGGCGACGGCGTGCTCCGTCTGCGTGAATGTGCGTATCTTCGCAGCGCCTTTGACGCCATGCGCGCCGGCGAAGGCGCCGAGGCAGATGCGCGCGCTCACGGCGCCGCCGCCTCGCGCTGCGCCTCGGGCGCAGCCGCCGCATCCGCCCAGCGGGCGCTGAGCAAGGCAAACGTCCCAAGGACCGTAAAGCCGACGACCAACGGGACCGTCGTTCCGTCATAGAAGCGGCCGATGACGCCGCCGATCGCGCCGCCGATCGCGCCGGTCGCAAAGCCGTTCGCCGCCGCCGCGACGCCGGCGATGCGCCCGGCGGGTTCCATCGCTAGCGCCTGCGCGTTCGGCGTAACGAATCCCATGCAGAATAGGGTCGCCGCCATGAAAGCGGTGAACAATATAGGATGCTGCGCGATCACGCCGTGGAGTGCGAGGTGCAAGAGCTGCACGCCGATGAGCGCCACGAGGCCTGCGCGGGCAATCCGGCGCATCGTCGCGCCGGTCACCATTTTTGCGTTGAGGATCGCGGCCGCCGCAAAGCCGAGCGCGCTCGCGCCGAAGGCTGCGGGAAACCAGGCGCCGAGGCGGTATTGATCGACATAAACCTGTTCCGACGAGCTGATGAAGCCGAAAAGCCCCCCGAACAGCAGCGTCTGCACGGCGACATAGCCAAGGCTCGCGCGCATGCCGAAGAATTCGCCATAGGCTGCAAACGCGCTGCGAAAGCTTAAGGGCGCACGGGCGACCGACGTGTCTTGTTCGCGCATTCTAAAGAAAGACCAGATCATAAGCGCAGCGCCGTAAAGAAGCAGCGCGCCGAAAATCCAGCGCCACGAGCCGACGAGCAGGACGCCCTGTCCGATCAGCGGAGCGAAAATCGGCGCCGCCATGAAGATCGTGATCGCGACCGACATGACGCGCGCCATGTCGGCGCCGGCGTACCGGTCGCGCACCATGGCGAGCACCGCGACGCGCGCGCCGGCCGTCGCCGCGCCCTGAAAAATGCGAGCGGCGAGCAGCAGCGTGAAACTCTGCGCGACGACGCTGAGGAGCGAACCGATCGCATAGGCGGCGAGCGCGGCGAGCAGCACTTTCCGGCGGCCGACATGATCGACGACCGGCCCCATGAAAAGCTGCGAAATGCCGTTGGCGATGATGTATACGACGACGACGAGCTGGCGGTCGTTTTCGTTCACGGCGCCGAGCGCGTCGCCGATGACGCCCAGGGCGGGGAGCATCATGTCGATCGCCAGCGCGTTGAGCGCCATCACGGCGCCGGTGATCGCGACGAGTTCAGCGTATGGAATGGGCTTTGAGGAGGCGGCGGAAGACATCAGGCCGGGCCTAACCCGCTCCCTTCCGGTTGGCAATCGGCGTGGTCGCCCCTGGATGATTCCCAATGGGACGCGCCATGCTCGGCCGCGAGATAGGCTTCTGTCTGCATTTCCGCGAGGCGGCTCGCGGTGCGCTCGAATTCGAAGGCGCCGTGGCCTTCCGGATAGAGCTCGTGCGGCGCGGCGTCAGCGGAGCAGACAAGTTTTGTCCGCGTTTCATAGAGCGCGTCGATCAGCGTCACGAATCGCTTCGCCTCGTTGCGCGCTTCCCTCGCCAGCGCCGGGATGTCGTCGATAAAGACCGCGCTGTAACGCCTTGCGATCGCCAGGTAATCGCTCGCGCCGAGCGGCGCCCCGCACAGGTCGGAAAAAGAAAATCGTGCGAGGCCGCGCGCCGTCCGCGGCGCGATGACGTCGCGCCCCTTTATGCGGATCGTTTCCGGGCGCTCGCGTGAACCGGCGATCATCGCCGTCCAAGCCTCGTCCATGGCGGCTTTCGCAGCGGGGCCGAGGGGTGTGTGAAAGACCGGCGCGCCCGTCAGCCGGTCGAGCCGATAATCTTGCGCCGCCTCGAGGCGGACGATATCGAGGCGCGACTTCAGGAGAGCGATAAAGGGAAGGAAGAGCTGGCGGTTGAGGCCATCCTTGTAAAGATCGTCGGGATGCCGGTTGGAAGTCGCGACGACGACGACGCCCTTGGCGAACAACGCCTCAAACAAGCGTCCGAGCAGCATGGCGTCTGCGATGTCCGTCACCTGAAATTCGTCGAAGCAAAGCAGCAGCGCCTCTTCGGCGATGTCGGCGGCGACCGGCGGCATAGGATCGCCGAGCGCCTTCGGATTTGCCCCTGCATGACGACGTCGCGCAGCTTCCGGCGCGCTTCGCCAGCCGGCGATGCGGTCATGGGTTTCCGCCATGAATTCGTGAAAATGCACGCGGCGTTTGCGGACGACATCCGTGTTGTTGAAGAAGACGTCCATCAGCAACGACTTGCCGCGTCCGACGCCGCCCCACAGATAGACCCCGCGCGGCGCCGGCGGCCTTGCGCCGAACCGGAAGAGGCGCGGACGCTCAAGATCAAGAAGCGAGTCGCGCAGCGATTGAAGGCGCGTGGCGGCGGCTCGCTGCGCCGAATCGGCGACAAGCGCGCCCTCGGCGACGAGTGCGTCATAGCGGTGGAGCGGCCCCTTCATCGTGGGCGGCTCTATAGGCCAGGCATCAAACCCGGTCGAGCGCCGGTTCCGGAAAAAGATAGCGCGCCGCGCCTGCGGCGAGCGCCGCGCCGGTCAGCTGCGCGACGACAAAGGGCAGGGCGTCCGCGGGCCGAATGCCGGCGAAACTGTCGGTCAAGGCGCGCGCGATCGTCACCGCCGGATTGGCGAAAGAAGTCGATGACGTGAACCAGTAGCCGGCGGTGATGACCAGCGCGACGGACGCGGCGACGGATTGCGGCCGATGGCGAAGCGTACCGAGTATGGCGAGGGTCAGCGCGAATGTCGCGGTCGCTTCGCCGATCAGCTGGCCGGCGCCGGCCCGGACTTTCACGCCAATCTGAATGAGGTCGAGGCCGAACATCGCATGAGCGAGAACGGCGCCCGCAACGCCGCCGGCGATCTGCGCTGCGGCGTAAGCCAGCGCAGGCGCTGCGCCGATCTCGCCGCGCGATAGAAAAACCGCAGTGATCGCCGGGTTGAAATGGGCGCCCGAGACCGGTCCGAGAATCGTGATCAGAACATAAAGGATCGCGGCGGTCGCAATCGTATTGCCAAGGAGCGCGATCGCGTCATTGCCGCCGGATAGCGCTTCCGCCATGATTCCGGAACCGATGACGGTGGCGACGAGCAGCGCCGTCCCGAGCGCTTCGGCGGCGAGCTTGCGATGCATGGGAGTCAAACGCCCGACGTAAGGAAATGGTCGATCCGTGTACGAATGTCGGCGAAAACCGATTCGAACGACGCGCGCCTTTCGGCGTCAGCGCCGGTCGCGGC
Source organism: uncultured Caulobacterales bacterium (assembly GCA_964576815.1). Taxonomy (GTDB): domain Bacteria; phylum Pseudomonadota; class Alphaproteobacteria; order Caulobacterales; family Parvularculaceae; genus Amphiplicatus. Next base: position 4,435 of record CAZNXR010000143.1, read on the forward strand.
GGCCGGGTCGGGAAACGACCAGTGGAGCCGCTGGGGCTGCGCTCCGCCCGGCGCAAAGAACACAGGACACGTCTCCCCCGCCGCATTGTCGCAGACGGTGACGACGACATCGATCGGCGGCGCGCCCGGCGCAGCGAACTCATTCCAGCTTTTCGACCGCGCGCCCGTTGCGGCGACGCGGTGCGCCGCGAGCGTCTCAAGAGCGAGAGGATGGGGGCGTCCTGTCGGCTTTGAGCCCGCCGAATAGGCGCGCCAGTCCGGCGCGCCCGCCTTGTTCATATAGGACTCCGCCATGATCGATCGCGCGGAATTGCCGGTGCACAGGAAGAGGATCGACTTCATGCTGCGCAGCACGCCTTTTCGCCAGCGGACTCAAGCGCCGGCGCCGATCCCAAGTCGTTCGTATCGCCGAAAGTGTGAAAGAGCTCCCACCGCGCGGCGCCGTCGGGCGACATCGCCCAGTGCTTGTCGCTTCTCGCATAGCAACAGGCGGCGTTCGGTTCTGCGACCCCGCCATGTCCCGCATCTTTCAGCCGCGACGCGATCGCGTCGAGTTCCAGGCGATCATCGAACTGCAGGCCAACGTGATCGACCCCAGCGGCAGCGCCGCTGGCCGAAATGGCGATGTTGGCGCTGGGTTCGTCGAGCATCCACTTCGCATAATCTTGCTCGCGCTTGTCCGGCGCGCGGCCGAAAAGGGCAGAATAGAACCCGATGGATTTTTCAAGGTCGTCAACTTTGAGGTGCACATGCAGGCGCGTCATGGACGTTCTCCGTAACAATATAGGGACCGCACAAGCGCGGATCCCCCTGGCAACAGTCGGCGAGCAGGTAGCTGACGAGGCCGCGGATGCCGCCATAGTCGGCGGCATAGAGAACGCTTCGCCCGTCCTTTCGGGAGCGGACGAGGCCCGCGCCCAGAAGTTCTTTCAAGTGAAATGACATGGTCGGCGCGGCAACACCGGCCGCCTCAGCAAGCGCTCCGGCCGGAACCCCGCCCGGGCCCGCCTTGACGAGGCGTTTCAGGACATCGAGACGGACCTCTTGGGACAGGGCGGCAAAGGCTGCCAGCGCGGCTCTCGATTCCATATTTCAATAATTATCGAATTATCTAAGCGTGTCAAGGTTTTTCCCACACGAGGCGAAAATGCGGGCCCGAGCAGTGACATCCCCGGCTGCGACAACCGATCGTGAATAGCAACTGCAATGCTAGAAGCACGGGTTAATGCGATTGCGAAATTCACGACCGCAAGCAACCCAAAATAGGAGTCGAGAACTTGATCCAGGAACCGCGCGGCGCAATTTCCCCTGAAACAAGTTTTCGCCTCGCCTTCGCCACTCACCCGGGCGACTTCGACGAAATGGGCCACGTCAATAACGCCGTATATTTGCGCTGGGCGCAGGAAATCGCCGTTTCGCACTGGCGCGCGGCCGCGAGCGATGCGCTGAAACGCCGTTGGCTGTGGGTCGTGCTAAGGCATGAAATCGACTATCGCGACCCAATCCTTCCCGGCGATGCCGTCGAAGGACGCACCTGGCTTGGCGCGGCGGATGGCGCGCGTTTTGACCGCTTCGTCGAAATTCGAAAGCCGAGCGCTGCGAGACCGTCGGCCGCCGTCAAATCAACCTGGGTGATGATCGATGCCCATACGCGCAAGCCCAGGCGCGTCGGCGCGGAGATCTTCGAGGCGTTCGGGGTATTGGGCTGACCGGCTATTCGCGCCCGCGCTTGCGCCCCGGCGAGCCTCT
>CAZNXR010000144.1:0-6171 GCA_964576815.1 uncultured Caulobacterales bacterium
TGGACCTGCGCGCCGCATGGGCGGTCTCCGATCGCTTCGAGCTTTACGGCCGCATCGAGAATGCGACGGATGCGGATTATCAGGACGTCTCCGGCTACGGCGAGCCGGGGGCGTCGGCCTTCGCGGGTTTGAGGGTGAGCTTGTGATCGCATCAGCGATCATCCTGGCGGCGGGGATTCGCGTCTTCTCGGCGGATTTCTGCGCCGACCAGCTGGCGCTCGCTCTCGCCGAGCCTCGTCAGATCGCCGCCCTGTCGCCCGACGCGGACAAAGACTTCTCCTTTTACCGCGACCGGTCGGCAGGGATCGCGCAGCGCCGGGCCGACGTCGAATCCGTCGCCGCGGCGCGGGCGGACATCGTCTTGCGCTTCTGGGGCGGCGACGCGGCGCGGTTTGAGCGTCTCGGCGTAGAGGTCGTGACCCTCGCCTATGCCGTCGATTTCGACGGCGTAAAGCGCAACATCAAGTCCGCCGCAGCCGCATTGGGTCGAGATGCAGCGGGGCGCGCGATGATCGACGAGATCGACGATCGCCTCGCCGCCCTCGCTGCGCGCGGACCTGCCGAAGTTACGGCGCTCTACGTGACGCCCGGCGGCGTCACTGCCGGCAAGGCGACGATGATCGACGCGATTCTCGCGGCCGCCGGCGTTCGCAACGAAACCGCTGAGAAAGGGCTTTTTTACTGGCCGCCCCTGTCGGCGGAAGCCGTCGTCGCCGATCCGCCGGATTTCATCGTCGCAGGATTTTTCTCTTCGAAAGCGGAAGGCGTCAACCACTGGTCGGCCTCGCGCCATCCGGTATTAAGGGCGCTGCTCGCCGCAATCCCCGGCGTTGCTCCGCCTGCGGACCTTCTGAGCTGCCCGGGCCCGCAGTCCATCGACGCCGCGGAACTGATTCGCGACGCTGCAGACCGCGCACGGGCGAGGCTATGAGCGTTCGCTCCGCTTTTTTCCTGTGCCTCATCAGCGTGTTCGCGCTTCTCGCCTCATTGCTCGTCGGTCCTGCGGCGCTGTCGCCCGGAGAGGCTGTCGCAGCCCTCTTCGGTGACGGGCCCGCTTCCCTTATCGTCCGCGACATACGCTTGCCCCGCGCGCTCGCCGCCTTTCTCGCCGGCGCGGCGCTCGGGGCGTCCGGCGCTGCGCTGCAAGGCTTGTTGCGAAATCCGCTCGCCGATCCGGGCGTGCTCGGCGTTTCGTCGATCGCTGCGTTCGGCGCGGTCATCGCCATTTATTTCAACCTCGCCGCCGCCGCTTTCTGGATGACGCCAGCGGCGGCGATTTTCGCAGCGGGCGCGGCGACCGCGCTCTTATATGCGCTCGGCGCCGGCCGCCTTTCGGCCGCGCGGCTTATTCTTGTCGGCGTCGGACTTTCCTCGTTCTCCGGCGCGGCGATTGCGCTCGTCATGAACCTTGCGCCGAACCCGTTCGTCTTGTCGGACCTCGTGAACTGGCTGTTCGGCGCGGTCACGAACCGCAGCTTCGCCGATCTCGCCCTCACGGCGCCGTTCATGGCGATCGGCCTCGCGCTCGCGCTTCTGTCGGCGCCCGGGCTTTCGGCGCTTTCCCTTGGTGAAGAGACGGCGGCGAGCCTTGGAGCCGACATTGTCCGCACAAGGACGCTGGCGATCGGCGGGGCGGCGCTGATGACCGGGGCCGCGGTCGCGCTCGCCGGCGCCATCGGCTTTGTCGGCGTCGTCGCGCCGCACCTTGCGCGTCCGCTTGCCGGCCACGATCCGGGACGCGCGATCCTTCCCTCGGCGCTGATCGGGGGCGCCATGCTTGCGCTCGCCGACCTCGTCATTCGCCTCTTGCCGTTCGACCAGGAGCTGAAGCTTGGCGTCGCGGCGGCGCTGATCGGGGCGCCTGCCTTCATCTGGATTGCAGCGCGCACGCAAAGGATCGCGTCATGATCCGGCTCGCCGCGGAAGCGATCACGGTGCGGCGCGGCGGTCAGCCGCTGATCGAGGCGATTTCCTTCGAGGCGGCCGGCGGCGCCTTCATCGCGCTTCTGGGGCCGAACGGCGCCGGAAAAACGACGCTGCTGAGGACGCTCGCGGGGCTTGAAGCGCCGCAAGCAGGACGCGCGACGATCGACGGCGCCGATGTCCGCGGGCTGACGCCCGCATCGCGAGCGCGGAAGATCGCCTATCTCCCGCAGGCGCGCGAAGTCGCTTGGGCGATCACGGCGGAAGCGGTCGTCGCGCTCGGGCGCTACGCGTTCGGATCGCCGCAGCGCCTGTCGGCGGAAAGCCGCGCCGCCGTCGAACGGGCGATCGCCGACGCCGGCGCGGCGGCGTTCCGCACCCGGACGATGCCGACGCTTTCGGGCGGCGAACAGGCGCGCGTGCATCTTGCGCGCGCGCTCTGCGCCGGAACGCCCGTCCTTCTCGCCGACGAACCGACGGCGGCGCTCGATCCGAAGCACGCCCATACGATCATGCGCGCGCTGCGCGCAAAGGCGGACGCCGGCGCGATCGTCGTCGCGGCGCTGCACGATCTGCGGCTCGCGCAACGCTTCTGTACACGGATCATCGCGCTCAATGGCGGGCGCATCGCTGCGGACGATGCGCCGGAGCGGGCGCTGACCCCGGCGCTGATCGAGCAGGTGTTCGGCGTCGCCGATCACTGACCGCCGACGCTCTTCGCCTTCTCCCACAAGACTTCCCGAACGGCGGTGCGGCGGGCTTCAAAGCGGGCGGCGATGAATAGGTAATCCGACAGGCGATTGAGATAGGCGATCGCGTGCTCGCCTCCCGGTTCTGTCGCGAAGAAGGCGACGGCGCAGCGCTCGACACGGCGGCAGAGCGTGCGCGCGACATGCAGGCTGGCGAGCAGGGGCGAGCCGCCCGGCAGCACGAACTCCTTCAGCGGCGCCAGTCCTGCGTTGAGCGCTGCGGCGGCGGCGTCGATGCGTGCGACGTGACCTTCCTTCAACACCGGGGCGCCCGGAAAGCAGAGCGCGCCGCCGAAGTCGAAGAGATCATGCTGCGCAAGGCTCAGCGTCCCCGCAACCTCCGGTCCCGGCGCTTGCGCGATGACGGCGCCGAGGCTCGCATTCAGCTCGTCGACATCGCCGAGCAGCGCGACCCTTGGCTCGGTCTTGGCCACGCGCGTTCCGTCGCCGAGAGAGGTTTGTCCCCTGTCGCCTCCGCGCGTGACGATGCGATTGAGTCTGTCCGCCATTGCGACCCGCTAATTGATCCCCGCCATGCCCTTCTTGAGGAGCGGCGACAGCACGAGCAGCACGACGCCGATGCCGACGCCGACGAGACCGATCTGCTGGAACACCTCGATATAGGTGTTGAGCTGCGCGCGCGGATCGATGACGACGCCGCCGACGGTTTCCGACGCCGTCCGCTTGGCGATCTCGCCGGCGAGCGTGTGCGCAAGGGCCGAGGACAGGAACCACACGCCCATCATCAGCCCGACGAGTTTCGGCGCCGACAGCTTCGTAATCATCGAAAGCCCCACCGGCGATAGACAGATCTCTCCCGTCGTATGGAGGAGATAAGCGAGGAACAGCCAGATCAGCGGCACCAAGAGGCGCAGTTCGCCGTTGACCATCTTCTCTTCGGCGAAGGTCGATGCGCCGTAAACCAGCACGAGAAAGCCGAGACCGACCTGGATAAGGGCGAGCGCGAACTTCAGCGGCACGTTCGGATTGTTCTTGCCGAGCACCTGCCAGAACCAGGCGAAGACGGGCGCCAGAAGGACGATCAGCAGCGGATTGAAAAGATTGGTCTGCGCCGCCGTCATGGTGAGGCCGGGAACGACGGTCAGTTCGGAATTGCGCGCTGCATAGAGCGTCAGCGACGACCCCGCTTGTTCGAACAGCGTCCAGAACAGCACCGAGAAGACAATCAGGACGATGGCGACGATCATCCGGCTGCGGACTTCCGCCCGGTGGAAGAAAACCGTGTAGAGGAGAACCAGCGCAAAGATCGCGGGCGCGAGATAGGTAAGCGCCGCCGAGACGATTTCATCGCGCTGGACGAGCCACCAGAGCGGCAAAAGCGCCAGCGCGCCGCCGATCCAGGTCAGCCCCTCAAGTCCGATATTGAGCTTTTTCGGCGGCTCGCCGCGCCCTTCAAGCAGCGGTTTGCCGAGCATGAATGTCACGAGCCCGAACAGCATGCCGAAGCCCGCAAGACCGAAGCCGTATTTCCAGCCATAGGCGATGCCGAGCCAGCCGCACAGCGACGTCGCCAGCACCGAGCCGAGATTGATTCCCATATAAAAAATCGTGAAGCCGGAATCGCGGCGAAGGTCGCCTTGCTCGTACAGCGAGCCGACGATCGTCGAGATATTCGCCTTCAGAAAGCCGACGCCGACAATGATCAGCGACAGCGCGCCGAAGAGGATCGCGACATAAAGCGGGTCCTGCTCGACAACGGTGCGGTATTCGCCCTTCGGCAGCACGATCGCGGCCGCGCCTTCATCGCCGCCGATCACGGCGCCGTCGGCGGAGAATTGGAGTTTCCGGCGCCCCTCGTCCGTCGCGGCGAAGAGCACGCGGCTTTCCCCGCGCCCGTCGGCTTCAATCTCCCAGCGCTGGCCCTGATAGTCGAGATATTCCTTTGAACCGGAGCCTTCGAACGCCATGGCGAAATGCCCCATGGTCAAAAAAACCGCGCCGATCAGCACCGCTTTGCGGGCCCCTAGATAGCGGTCTGCAATGAACCCGCCGATCACCGGCATCAGGTAAACGAGCGAGGCGTAGGCGGCGTAGAGGCCTTGCGCTTTCTCGTCGGAGAAAAGGAAATGCTGCGTTAGATAAAGAACGAGCAGCGCGCGCATCCCGTAAAAGGAAAACCGCTCCCACATCTCGGCGAAAAACAGGACGGCGAGGCCCCGCGGATGCCCGAACCAGGTCTTTCGCGCTTGGTCGCCAGCGCGCCCCGCAACAGCAGTCGTCATGAAACCCTCCGCCTTTCGGCTCGCAACCAAGGGGCCGCCCCGCCCGTCGCGCGCCTGTTATCCCCCGGCCCAAAAGAACGCGGAGGCGATGAGGCCTCCGCGGATCGGCGCGGAAGGTGACCGAATTGCGGCGGAAAATCCAGCGCCTTAGAGAGACCGCATGACGCCCTTCACCCTGCACGAACGTATGGCGAACGATTGCGTCCTTGTCGGCGAGCTGCCGCTTTGCCGCGTTCTCCTGATGGACGACTGCCGCTTTCCCTGGGCGATCCTTGTCCCGCGCCGCGCGGGCGCGGCCGAAATCCACGATCTTCCGCCTGCGGATCGCGCGAGCCTTATCGAGGAGATCGCGCAGGTAAGCCGGGCGCTGAAAAAAGTCGCAAGCGCCGACAAGATGAATGTAGGCGCGCTCGGCAACGTCGTTCCGCAACTGCATGTTCATGTCGTCGGCCGCAGCGCCATGGACGAGGCCTGGCCCGGCCCCGTCTGGAGCGCAGGCGAGCGCGTTCCATACGCCGCCGGCGCGGCGGAGGCGTGCGCGCGCGAATTGCGCAAGGCGCTGGGGCTCTGACATCGCGCGACGCTCAGGCGTAGAAAGTCGTCACTGCGCGCTTGAATCCTTCGCCGAAGGCGCGCTTGCGCCGGTTGTTCGCCCGTTGAAAAGCGCGCTCCGTATCTTCGAGCATGACCGCGAATTTTTCCGGGTCGTAGAACGGCAGCAGGTCCAGATAGCCGTTGCGATAAAATCGATGCGCGTCAAACCACGCGCTATTGAGATCGGTCATTTCATTGGGGCAGGCGTGGTGTGATCGGCGTCGCCCTTCGAATTTGCAGGCCGGCCGCAACTCCTTGCAGATCGGCACGCCGTCCGTGTCGCGGACATTGCAGCCGCAGTCGTAGTCGGCGGGTGAGGCGGATGGATCGCCCATACGGCGGCGCAACGCCGCGAAATGAGTCGGCGTACAGACGTGTTTGGCGAAATCTCCGATCCGGCAGATGACCTTCGTCCGGAACATGCCGAAGGCGCACTCGGCATCCTCCCTTTCTTCGTCGGTGACGGCGTTCTCTTTTGCAGAGAGGATGCGACGGATCGCATCCGCGGTGAGTTTTTTCGGAAAGGTCGCCTCGACCCGGCGCCCGATCGCCCATGCCTTGGGTTCGCGCATGATGTCTTTTTCACTCCTAAATTCAGGCAAAGCTCCGCCTGCGCCGCGGGAAGGGTTTCCCCGGCGGTATGGATGGAAAGGCACGTTCCT
>CAZNXR010000145.1:0-3930 GCA_964576815.1 uncultured Caulobacterales bacterium
CGCGGTCCTGGTCGAGATCGGCGATCTGGGTGAGAAGCCCGACGATCGGCGCCGGCGCGCCGCCTTCGGATGAAAAGCCAAGCGCGCGCAACTCGCCAAGCGCCCTGTCGAGATATTGCAGCGCCGTCGCGCGCTTCGGTTCTGACATAAAGAGTCCTCCCTCCGGATGCGGACAGGTAGATAGGAAATGCGGACCCCCTTCGCCAGACTTGAAAATGGAAGAAAAGCGCCATTGACGCCCGCCGCCGCCGGGACGAGACGAGGCGTGCGCTGAGTGCGCCAGTCGGCGCCGGCGATGGGGCGGGGGCGATGCTGTTAACCCCGCGTTAGGCGGCGAGGCGGAGCGTTCGCGCCTTGAGGGTCCATGGCCGACACCACAAACCATTCGCTCGATCCCGCCTATGCGGCGCGCCTTGCCGGGCTTCAGGGCGCGCGCTGGAAGCGCTTTATCGACGTGCAGCGGCCCTATCGGTGGAACCTGCAGCGTTTGAGACCCGGTCGCACGCTGGATGTCGGCTGCGGCCTCGGTCGCAATCTCGCTCATCTCGGGGCTGACGGCGTCGGGGTCGATCCTAATCCCTCGTGCGTCGCGGCGGCGCGCGCGGCGGGCTTCGTTGCGTACGCGCCTCCCGAGCTTCCGGCGGAGCGTTTCGACTCGCTGCTCTTTTCCCATGTGCTGGAACATATCGATGATCCCGCAACGCTGATCCGGGACTATCTTCCGCGGCTGAAGCCGGCGGGCCGCGTGATCATCATGACGCCGCAGGAAGCCGGCCATCGGAGCGATCCGACGCATGTCGCATTTCTGGATTTTGAGCGGCTCGGTGCGATCGTCGCCGATTGCGGGCTGACCCTCGATCGCGCTTACTCGTTTCCGTTCCCGCGCTGGGCGGGCGCTTTCTTCACCTACAATGAGTTTGTGGCGACGGCGAGATCGCCGGGCGCTACTTAGCCGCGCGCACCTCCGCCGAACTCGCATGACGGCGCCCGGTCGCTTCGATGCGCCGCCGCGCCGCCGTCACCAGCTCCGTATTCGACCGGTCCGTCCCGAACGGCGCATCCTCAAGGCCGACGCGGATGTGAAACCCCTGCGTCAACGCAGGCTCGATCAGCGCGTCGATGTTCGCGTCGAGACCGGAGAGCATGCGCGGCGCGCTGGGCGCCGTCTCGTCAAGATGTGCGGCGTAGAAATCAAGCGCGCGCCTCGACGGCGCGGCGCCGAAGAGAAGATTGTCCGAAAACATCACGCGATAGACTGGCGTCTTCAGCGACGGCGTCGCCGCCGCGAGCGCCGCGCCGAGGCGGGCGAAACCCGGCTCATAGATCGCGAAGGCGGGACGCCAGCCGTCGGCGGCGGCGAGGGCGAGGCCCGCACGGATGTGATCGTCCGGGTTTGGATAATGAATGCCGTCCATGCCGCCCGCGGCCTGCATCCGGTGGGTGATGTTGACGCTGCCCGGATCGATGACGCCCCACTCAAGGAGGCCGCGGGCCCCGAGCGTGCGGAGGGGGGCGAGCCGCGCCTCGCGGTCGCCCTTGAGCGCCAGGGTCGGATAGACGATGGCGTCACAGCGCGCGCGCACGCCCTCTATGATGCGCGCATAAAGGTCGACGTCCTCAACGGGAGCGCCGTTCGCATCATAGGCGTGAAGATGGATGATCGCGGCGCCCGCCTCTGCGCAAGCGATGGCGTCAGCGATGATTTCTTCCGGCTTCACCGGAATGCGTGGCTGCAACATGCGCCCCGCAGCGCCGTTGATGGCGGCTTCGAGCCAGACAATTTCGTTCATGCGCGCATGAGGAGCGCGAACCCGGCGCCGCGTCAATCGCCGCTGTCAGATCTTCTCCGGCGCCAGATAGCGGCCGAACAGCCGCCCGACCCTCCGCCGGACGCGGAATGACAGGGTCTTCCGGTCGCTCGCCTTGTTGCGCGCGGGAAAGGGCGTCTCGGGAACCGGCGCGCCGAGCAACGCGCAAAGCTCCTTCCAGCCGTCGCCCGCTTCAAGGTCCATGACGAGCAGGTCGCAGGGACGCTCCGCGAAATGCGCACGCACCGCCGCCTCATGCGCCAGCAGCGTCTCAATGTAGCGGGCCTTGTTCCCGGCGGGCGCCGCCGCGTCGCGGCCATAGACGAAAGCCTGCATCTCGCCTTCATTGGCGCCGAAATGGCCTTCGATCGAGGCGAACCACTTTTCGGGATCGCGCACCGACAGGATGAACTTCGAACCGGGATAGGCTTCGTCAAGCTCACGGAAAAACAGCGGCCAGGGCATGTCCTGCACGGCGTCGAAATCGCGCGCGGTCTCAATGCACAGGCTCGCGCCCTCGGCGGCGAGGCGTTCGGCGCTCCAGTCGCGCCCGGCGACGGCCGCCGTCCTGTAGCCAAGCAACTCAAGCGCAGCGTGCAGCGAAGTGGTGCCGGTCTTTTGAAAGCCGATGCAGAAGACCTTGGAGCGTGAAGCGGGGGAGAGCGACATGAGGCCAGTCTAGGGTCGCCCGCTTTAGGAGCTAATTAACGCGCCGCGAAAAAGCGGCGCCTCGCCGGCGCCATCCTGATGCAGATCAGCCGGACTGCTGCGCAAACAGCGGCAGATTTGATGCCGCAAACGCGCCCTCAATCTCAAGGAGCTTGCGCTTCGTTGCGGCGCCGCCCGGCGCCGAGAAGCCGCCCATTGCGCCGTTCGCCGCCGTCACGCGGTGGCAGGGAATGACGATCGGGAACGGATTGGCGCCGAGCGCTGCGCCGACCGCGCGTGAAAGGGACGTGTCGCCGAGCGCTTTGGCGATGGCGCCATAGGTGGTTGTCTCGCCGAAGGCGACGCTGTCGAGCGCCGCGTAGACGCGGGCGGCGAAGGGCTCGACCGGCGACCGGTCGAGCGGCGCGCCGGCGAAACCCTGCGCCTCGCCGCGGCAAAGCGCAGCGATCTTCGCGATGACGCTTGCGATCGGCGCCGGCGGCTTCGATTCCTCGGCGTCGGCGCAGGCGCCCCTGACCGTCGCGCGCAGGTCTACATCCGCCTCTGCGGGCAGCAGGATGCGGACGATCAGCCCGCCGCGCCAAAGAATCGCGCAGCGGCCGATGGCGGTCTCGAAAATATGGAAATGCACGCCGACCATCGCCCAAGAGTAGCGTACCGGTCCGGGGCGCAACACCCGATTCTTTGGCCTCAGAACGGAAAGATGATGTCGTAGAGCTGCTGGCCGTAACGGGCCTGCTGCACGTCGGTCAGCTGGCCGCGCCCGCCATAGGAAATCCGCGCTTCGGCGATCTGGGTGTGCGTGATGCGGTTGGCGTTGGAAATGTCTTCGGGGCGGATGACGCCGGTGACGGTCAGTTCGCGCACTTCGTTGTTGACGCGCACTTCCTGCTTGCCGGCGACGACCAGATTGCCGTTCGGCAGGACGTCGGTGACGATGGCGGCGACGATCAGCTCAACGTCTTCGCGCCTGTCGACAGTGCCCTGGCCGCGCACGTTCGACCCTGACGAAAGATCAACCAACTGGGCTGGATTTGCGCCGTCCGGCAGAATGTCGGTGAGCAATTGCTCGAAGCCGCCGAAGGCCGGGATCGCCGCCGTCTCGCCATTGTCGCGGCGGCGCTCCGTCGTGTTGTTGAGGCGCGCGCGGTCGTTGATGTCGATGACGACGGTGACGATGTCGCCGCGCCGCCGCGCGCGCTGGTCTTTGAAGAAGCTGCGCGAGCCGGCGCGCCAGAGCGAGCCGGGATGGGCTGCCTCCGCCGCGGTCTCCGGCATCGGCATGGCGACGGCGCGGCCGCCATGGAGCCCCGCCGGACTTTCCATCGGCGACAGGCCTGGCGCCTTGCCAATCGATTTGATCCGTCCACTGACGGCGCAGCCGCCGAGCGCGACGAGCATCAGGACGGACAAAAGAAGGCGGGAAACATTCTGCATCTATCGCTCCGTTTGC
>CAZNXR010000145.1:3940-6153 GCA_964576815.1 uncultured Caulobacterales bacterium
CACGCCCGGTTGCGGCGGCAAGTGTGGGCGACTGGACGACGGCCCGGATCTCGGCGCCTGAATTGACATTGCGAAACCGGATAAGGTCGCCCTCGGCGCCGTTTTCCAGCGCGCTCGCAATCTGCGTCAGGCGAAGCCCCGGCGCTTCAAGGACGACCGTCGCGGTCGCGCCGCGCCTCATGACGATCGGCGCTTGAAGATCGCTCGCGCGCAAGGGCGCGCCCTTCGCGAGCGGACGGCGCGCCGTCTTTCCGATGATGAAGTCGGTGTCGCTCAGGAAGTGCGCGGCGCCGGCATCGGTTGTCTCGCGGTATTCGATATCGTCCTCGGTGATGACGGCGCCGCGGGGAATGTCGCGCGCCGGCGCCGGCAGGACCGTCGGGGATGCCGCGACGCCCGATATGGCGATCAGCGGCTCGCCCGCGGCGCCGCGCGCGCGAATGAGAAACCGCCCGCTCGCGCGATTGAAACTGACCGTCTCGATGCCAAGCGCTTCCCCTGCGGCGACCCGCACGACGGCGTCCGGCGCGGCGAGCGAAATCGCGGCGTCGTCGGGCGCGCCTTCGGCGATCAGCGCGGCGCGAACGGCGCCGGCGTGATCGGCAAGGCGGGTCAGCGTCGGCGCGTCTTGCGCGCGCGCCGGAACCGCCAAAAGGAGCGCGAGGAACAGTCCCATCAGCCCCCAGGCGACAACGGCGTGAGAAGAGATCCTGTTCATCGGGAGCGCTCCTTACCGGCGAAGATTGGCGTTGATCGACAGCATCTCGTCGGACGTTTCGATGACGCGCGCGTTCATTTCATAGGCGCGCTGGGCTGCGATCAGCGTGGTGATCTCCTGCACGGGATCGACATTGGCGTTTTCAAGATAGCCCTGCAGCAGGCGGCCGAAACCTTCATCGCCGGGATTGCCGAAGATGGGCTCGCCAGACGCCGGCGTCTCAAGAAGAAGATTGTCGCCGATCGCTTCGAGACCGCTTTCGTTGAAAAAGACCACGAGTTCAATTCGGCCGATCTCTTGCGGCTGTTGTTGGCCGGCGATCTGCGCCTCGACGACGCCGTCTTCGGAAACCGTCACGTCGAGAACGTCTTCCGGTACGGTAAGCCCCGGCAGCACTTCATAGCCGTCGCTGGTGACGATGCGCCCGTCGGCGGATACGGCGAAATTGCCGGCGCGCGAATAGGCCTCGCGCCCGTCGGGAAGCTCGATGCGGAAAAGTCCCTTGCCCGAAATCGCAAGATCGAAGTCGTTGCCCGTCGCTGTGACCGCACCCTGCTCGATGATGCGGTAGACCGAGCCGGTCTTGACGCCGGCCCCGATCTGGACGCCATTCGGCACGACGGTTCCGGTCGACGATGAGACGGCGCCCGGGCGTTCGATCGTCTGGTAGAGCAGATCCTGGAATTCCGCGCGCTGGCGCTTGTAGCCGACCGTATTGAGGTTCGCGATGTTGTTCGAAATGACTTCGACATTGCGCTGCTGCGCCAGCATGCCGGTCGCCGCGATGCTTAAGGATTTCATTGAGGCTGCTCCCTTCAGGCGCGTTCGCTGAGCGTATCGACCGCCCGGCGTGCGAGGTCGTTGGATATGTCGGTCAGCTGCGCCGCCTGCTCATAGGCGCGCAGAATCTCGATGAGATCGGTCATCGCCGCGACAGGGTTGACGTTCGACGTTTCCGTGAAGCCCTGCCGCACGCGCGCGCTGACCGCCGACTGCAAATCGTCCGGCGCGGCGAAGAGATTGCCGCCCGTCTTGCGCAAGGCGCGGGCGTCGTCGGGGATGAATACGCCGATCTGCGCGATCGGCGCGCCGTCCTGCTGCAATTCGCCTTCGCTTGTCGCGACGACGGGTCCGCGCTCGGGATCGATCAGGACCGGTGAGCCGCCGTTATCGAGCACAAGCTCGCCCGCACGGGTGACAAGTTCGCCGAAGGCGTTGACGCTGAATCGCCCGTCACGCGTATAGCGAACGCCCGCCGCCGTCTCGATGGCGAAAAAGCCGTCGCCGTCGATCGCGAAGTCCAGGTCGCGAAATGTCTGCTCGATCGCGCCGGCGCCGAAGTCGGTATAGGTGTCCGGGTCGCTGACAAGCGATACGAGAGGATCGCCGCTCGATCGCCGGTCGATAACGCGCAGATATTCGGCGAACGCGACATGGTCGGCCTTGAAGCCGGCGGTCGTCTGGTTGGCGACATTGTTCGCGGTCGTTTCAAGCG
>CAZNXR010000146.1:0-6133 GCA_964576815.1 uncultured Caulobacterales bacterium
GCCCCGTCTTTACGCTTCTCATCGCCTGCATCATCTTCGGCATGCTGATCCGCCAAGTCTTGTCGACGACGACGCGACTGACCGCCGCATGGCGCCTACCCTTCCTCGCAGAAAGGACGGCAGCATCGGCGGAAAGCGGCTCTCAACCGGATCGGCGAGCAGAGGCGGTATCTGCAAATGAACGCATCGCCGGACTCGTGGCGTCCTTATCGCCCGCAACGGATACGCCGGCGGCGCCGCGCACGAACATCGCATCCGCCGCCACCGCGCCGAACGGCTCTGATCGGGACGCCGAAAGCCCCGCAAGCCGCCGAGCAGCGCACGCCTATCGCGGCTTTGGTTCCTCGCGCGTGCGTGCAGCGGGAGGATATAAATGAAACTGTGGCTGAGCCTACTCACGCTGTTCACCGTCTGCTTGTCATCGGCAGCCGCCGATCCGCGCATTCGCGAGATCTTAAGCGCGCCCGATCGCGTCATCAGGCTCACAGGTCATTTCGGCTACCAGATCGCCATCGAGTTTCCTGAGCCTGAGCGCATTGAAAGCGTCGCCGTCGGCGATTCCCTCACCTGGCAGGTAACGCCGAACAAGCGTGGCAATCTTCTTGTCGTGAAGCCGGTTGATGAAGGCGACCCAACGAACATGACGGTGATCACTTCGGGCGCGTTCTACACATTCGAGCTGACGTCGAAGGCGCGCGACGCATCGACCCCGCTGTCCGAAATCACTTATCTGCTCCGGATCAAGCAACTCGCTGCGGAGCCCGCTCCGGCCGCTATCGACCTCCGCGATACAGCGACGTCGCCGCTTACGGCCGCGCTCAACGAGCATTACACTTACAAAGGCTCGAAACAAAATCTTCCCTCGCGCGTCTATGATGACGGTCAGTCGACTTTCTTTGAGTGGCCGCAGGGCGTTGAGACGCCCGCGATCTTTTATCGCCGTCCCGACGGATCGGAGAGCATCGTCAATTACTCTAACCGCGACGGCGCGATCGTCGTACATCAAGTTTCCGGGGAGTTCGTTCTAAGGAACGGTCGAGAGGTGACATTCATTTATAATGAGGCGTTCACAGAAATTGAGCGTGGGCCCGGCGCGCCGCAACCGCGCCGGAAAAAGAAGGGGGGGCCGTTCGGCCTTTTCGGCGAATGAGAGGCAAGGGAAGGATTGACCCGCGCACGACGACGGCATCCGATGCGCTCGCAGAAGCGAACCGGCTCGCGATGCCGCAGGTCGCCGTCTCTGGCGGCGATGGCGGGGCGGCGATCGGCGCAGCGATCGCTGTCGGCCTCGGCGTGCTGGCGTTCAATCAGATGTCGATCGCCAGGCTTGAACGAAAGGAGCCGCCGGCGCAGCCCGTCGTCGTCGCAGAAGCGCCGCCCGCACCGCAGCCAAAACCGGCGCCGGCGCCCGCTTATGACTTTCAGCCCGCACAGAGTTACAGCGAGTCCGCTGAAGACCGCCCACGCGTGAGGCCGGAGCGCCTTCGCGCGCCTTCGCTTGTCGTCGATACCGGCCCATCCGCCGCCGAGGCCGCCGCCGCGCGCGCCGCGCTGTCGCGTGAAGGCCTCAACGCCAGCGAAGCGTTCGCCGCGCGCATCGGCGATTCCGAAAACGCGCCGGCGACCGCAGCGCATATCGGCGATCTTTCTTCGACAGTCATCGAGGGAACGCTGATCGCCGGCGTGCTTGAAACCGCGATCAACTCCGACCTGCCTGGCTTTACACGCGCGATCGTCAGTGAAGACGTGCGCAGTTTCGACGGCACGGAGGTTTTGATCCCGCGCGGCAGCCGTCTCATCGGACAATACCGCTCGGGCCTCGCCATCGGCGAATCCCGCGCCTTCGTCGTATGGACGCGCCTCATCTTGCCGAGCGGCGTCGCCATCAAGTTGGCTTCGCCAGTCACCGATACGCTCGGACGCGCCGGTCTCGGCGGCAAGGTTGATCGTCATTTTCTCCAGCGCTTCGGTTCCGCGATCCTTCTTTCGATTATCGGCGCCGGCGCGGAGATTCTCGCCGCCGAGAGCGGCAACAACACCGTCGTCGTCACGTCTTCCGCGCAGGCTTATGGCGTCGCGCAAACCGCCCTCCAGTCCAGCGTCAACATTCCGCCTACCATTCGCATCGCACAGGGCGCGCCGATCCGCATTTTCGTCGCGCGCGATCTGATTTTTCCGCTATTTGAGGAAACGGGCGGCACAGTCCTGACGGCGGAGCCATGACAAGTCTCGCCGCCGACGATCGCCCGATTGACGACGGGCACGTCTATCTGACGGCGTTTCTGAAGCCGCTTGAAAAGTGGTTGCGGCACGACCGCGTCGCCGAAATTTTCATCAACCGGCCCGGCGAGTTCTGGGTCGAGGCCGTCGGCGGCGCCATGCAACGCCTTTCCGCGCCTGACATCACTGACCAGCACATTCAGCGCCTCGCCGCTCAGATCGCACGCTTCAATTCGCAGGCGATCAATCGTGAGCAACCGGTTCTCGCCGCCTCGCTCCCCGGCGGCGAGCGCGTCCAAATCGTCGGCCCGCCGGCGACGCGCAGACACTGGGCGATTGCGATCCGCCGGCCGTCGATCGTTCGGCTTGCGCTTGACGATTTCGCAGGCGGCAAAAATTTCGGCGACGTCGTCCTGTCGAAAGAGAACGCGCTTAGCGCCGTCGACCGGAAGCTGTTGACGTTTCTCGACGCCCGCCGCATCCCCGAATTTCTTACGCTTGCGGTCAAGGCGAAGAAGTCGATCCTGATCTCCGGCGGCACATCGACAGGCAAGACAAGCCTCTTGAGCGCGCTTATCGCCGCGATCCCAGGGGAGGAACGTCTCATCACCGTCGAGGATACGCCGGAGATCGCGCTCGATCATGCAAATTCGGTCGGTCTCATCGCAGTAAAGGGAAATCTCGGCGAGGCGCGGATCGGAATTGATGATCTCCTCAATGCGTCGTTGCGCCTCAGACCTGACCGCATCATTCTCGGGGAGCTGCGCGGCGCCGAGGCGGTGACATTCCTGCGCGCAATCAACACCGGCCACCCCGGCTCGATCACCACTATTCATGCGGACAGTCCGCACGGCGCCTTTGAGCAGATCGCGTTGATGTCCCTCCAGGCTGGAATGCCGCTCGCAAGGCGCGAGACGATCGACTACGTCCGGTCGATCATCGACATCACCATTCAGGTCGTGCGGGAGGGCGGAAAGCGGCGAATCGCCGAGATCGCGTTTGATCCCGCCTCGCGGCTCGCTCCGTAAAATTTTCAACGCTTTGCGACTTACTCCAATGTCATCGACAACAGCCGCATTTGCATAAGAAGCCGCGCGACTCATCAAGCCTCCGTTTACACCCGGTCGTGCAGGTTTCCCGCGCAGGAGTTCAGTTGCGTGGGTGCACCGATGTTGACGAATGACCGGCGGCTTTTCAGCCGCGACGCTGTTCGATCCATTCCGACGAAGACCTCCGTCCGGCGCATGATCGCCGCCGCCGCCACGCTCGTCCTTGCGGCGTGCGCGGGCGAGGAGGGCGCCGTCGATGCGCCATCGGGCGCGCCATCGGCGCCGTCGGTCGGCGACAAGCCGACCGCGACGGAAGCTTCGCGGTTCCTCACCCAGGCGACCTTCGGACCTACGCAGAACGACATCGATGAGTTGGTGCGGATCGGATATTCGTCTTGGATTCGGGGCCAATTTGAAGCAGCCGCCTCGTCCAATGTCACCGAGCTTCGCCGAATCCAGGCGGACTTCGCGTCGCGCAATCAGTCGGTCGGCGCCGAAGCGCTCGCCGACATCGCGTGGAGGAACATGATCGAAGGCGACGATCAGTTGCGACAGCGTACGACGTTCGCGCTTTCGCAGATATTCGTCATCTCCTATGAAAACCCGGACGTCGCAGAAACGATCGCGTCCGCGGCGTTCTACATGGACACGCTTCAGGAAAACGCTTTCGGCAGTCACCGAGAGCTCCTCGAAGACGTGACCTACAGCCCGTCGATGGCGCAGTTCCTCACTTATCTCAACAACCGCAAGGAAGACGAGGCGCAAAATCGCGTGCCGGATGAGAACTACGCGCGCGAGATCTTGCAGCTCTTCACGATCGGTCTTGTGGAGCTCAATCCTGACGGCGCGCCGCGCGTGGACGGCTCCGGGAACCAGATCGAGACCTACGACAACGAGGACGTCACAGGTCTCGCAAAAGTGTTCACCGGCCTCAGCTGGGCGGATGGAAATTTTGGCGGCCGATTCCCGGACCAGGCGGTTCCAACTGCTGCTTACTCGCCGCTCGCCGTCTTCGAGGACCAGCACTCGACCTCGGAAAAGGCTTTTCTCGGCGTGACCGTTCCGGCGAATACGCCCGCGGCGCAGAGCATCGATACCGCGCTCGATACGCTGTTCAATCACGCAAATACGGCGCCGTTTCTCGCGCGCCAGCTCATTCAGCGCTTCGTCACCAGCAATCCCTCGCCGCGCTATGTGCGCAATGTCGCCGCAGCGTTTGAGACGGGCTTCTACCAGCTTCCCGACGGGTCGGCGGTCGGCTCCCGCCAACGCGGCGATCTTCGTCCTGTCATCGCCGCGGTGTTGCTGGACGACGAAGCGCGCCTGCCGGCGAGCCTTCAGGATCCGAATTTCGGCAAGGTTCGCGAGCCTGTAATCCGCTTCACGCATTGGGCGCGCAACGCCAACATCAACTCGGCGTCCGTGCTCGCTGTGGGCGGACTTACAGGTCAAAGCATCCTTAGAGAGACGTCGCCGCCGACCCGTCTCGGCCAGCAGGCCTATCGGTCGCCGTCGGTCTTCAACTTCTTCCGGCCCGGCTATGTCGCCGCCGGCACGCAGACCGGTGAAACCGGCCTTGTCGCGCCGGAATTGCAGATCGTCACGACGGCGAGCGTCACCGCCTACGCCAACTTCATGCTGGACCGGATTGAAGAGGGCGACGCCGCGGAGACCTACCGCCCGCAATATACGCGAGAACTTTCGCTCGCCGACAATCCGGCGGCGCTCGTCGATCATCTCAATCTCGTCCTGACCGCAGGCTCGATGCAGCCGTCGACGCGCGAGGCGATCATTGCGGCCGTCACCGGCGTCCGGTTGCGCGCGGGCAGCGATGCGCTCGACCGGCGCCGGCGCGTGAACACGGCGATGCTGATGACCGTGCTTTCTTCCGAATATTACACCCAGCGCTGAGGAGAGACCCTGATGTCCGCCGTAACCAGACGCGAAATTCTCAAAACGGCGCGCCTTCTGAGCGCTTACGGGGCCGCGCCCTTCGCGATGAACCTGCTCCCGTTCAACGCGCTCGCCGCCTCGACGACAGGCTACAAGGCGCTTGTGTGCGTATTTCTCTTCGGCGGCATGGACAACCATGACACCGTGCTGCCGTTCGACGACACCTCCTACAATCAGTTCGCCACGCTTCGGCGTACGCTGATGAGCGAATATAACGGTCTGCCCGGCGGTTCTTCGCGGACGCAGGCGCGGCTTCTTGCGCTCAATCCGTCGAACGCCGCCGCTTTCGGCGGACGGCAATTCGCTCTCCCTGAGGCGCTGGCGCCGATCCAGCAGCTGTTCGCGTCCGGGCAGGCGGCGATCGTCGGCAATGTGGGGCCGCTGATCGTTCCCCTGAACCGCGCGCAATGGCGCAGCGGCGGCGCGCGATCGCCCGGCCGCCTGTTCTCGCACAACGACCAGCAATCGACTTGGATGGCGGCGGCGCCCGAGGGCGCGCGCTTCGGCTGGGGCGGGCGCCTCGCCGACATGGCCATCGCGTCGCGCGCAAATACGAACGCCTCTTTCACCGCCGTTTCGGTGTCCGGCAACACGGTCTACCTCAACGGCCAGGAGGCGACCGGCTTCTCGCTCGGCGTCAACGGACCGACGCAGATCAGGGTGGTTAACCGAACTAGTTTTTACGATTCGAACGCCTTGCCCGGCCAAGTCGCCGACCTGGTCCAGGACACGCCGAACGCACGCACCAATCTGTTCGAGCGGGATGTCGCGAACATCCACCGCCGGTCGATCGCACTCAATCGCGACCTGCAGGCCGCGCTCAGCGCTCAACCGCCTTTCGCAACCGCCTTCCCGACAAGCGGCCTCGCCCAACAGATGCAGGTCGTCGCGCGGATGATAGCCGCGCGAAA
>CAZNXR010000147.1:0-6128 GCA_964576815.1 uncultured Caulobacterales bacterium
ACGGCGAAGTTGCTGGACTTAAGTCCGACAGCCAACCGCAGAACCGCTGGCGCGACGCGGCGACGTTGATGACGACGCCGGCGTTCCTTCTTTTCCTCGCGACGGTCGGCCTCATTCAGGGCAGCCATGCGGCCTATTATTCCTTCTCGATCCTCCACTGGACGGCGCTCGGCTACGCCGCAACGACGGTCGGATTCTTATGGGCGACCGGCGTCGTCGCCGAGATCTTCGTGCTGACGCGCGTTCGGGGCCTTGTCCGCCGCATCGGGCCGGAAGCCCTCATCGTCATCGGCGGCGCCGGCGGCGCCGTGCGCTGGCTGCTGACGGGGATCGAGCCGCCGCTTCCGGTCTTGTTCCTTGTACAAACGATGCACGCGCTTTCCTTCGCGGCGGCCTATCTCGGCGCCGTCGAATATATCGACCGGCAACTGCCGAAGCGCCTCACCAACACGGCGATGACGCTGATGTCGACGAGCGGGGTCGGCGCGATCACGGGACTGGCGACGATCGCCTGCGGGTATCTCTATGAGGCGCAAGGCGCGCTTGCGATATACGCGCTGACGGCGGCGATGGCGGGCGCGGGAGCGTTGGGCGGATTGGCGCTGCGCAGAGCGGGTTGAGCGGAGCAACGCCCGCCTACAGCGTCACCACCTGCGCGCCGTCGAAGGTCTTTGCGCCTTCGGCCGCTTCGGCCATTTTCGCGATCCGCGCCTCGTAGAGGTCGAACAGGGCGATCTTGGCGCCGGGCAGCGCGCGCGCCTTGGCGAGGTTGGCGCGGGCGGCGGACCAGTCGCCTTCGCGGTAGGCCGACTGCATCGCGCGGTTGGCCTCTTCCAGCGCGCGGAAACCTTTGCTTGATTTCAGGAACGGGTTGCCGACGAGGGCGTGAATCGAGAAGGCGCGGTCAGTCCCCATCTCCCTGACGCGGTCAAGTTCGAGAAAGGCGAAATGGTGATCGACGCGCTTGTGCACCGCCTCATCGACGATGATCGCCGGGCCGTAGACCATCGCCTGCCGCGACAGGAAGGCGGCGAGCGCCATCGGCCGTCCGACCGCGGAGTATCGCTGCGCCCGGCCCTGGCCCATCGGCCCGAGATAACACTCCCCGGCGGCGACGCCGACCGCCAGATGCAGCTGCACGCCTTTCAAATGCGGCGCGGCCTGCAATTCGATGTTGATGCGGTCCATGCTCTCGATGAGGCGAAGCGCGCCCGCGCACGCGTCGCGCGAATGATCGGCGTTCTCCAGCGGCGCGTTGAAATAGGCGAAGATGCGCCCGCCCTCCGCCTGATCGGCGGCGCCGCCGACTTCGATGATCGCTTTCTTCAGATGCGCGCAACCCGCCGCGATGAGGTTCGTCACTTCGCCGGGCGTCGCGCTCAGTTTCTCTGCGTCCTCGTCGAGGAGGCTCAGCTCGCAGGCGAGAATGGTGACCGGGCGGCGGACGCCGTCGAGCACTTCCGACCGGCCTTCCTCGCGCACTTTCTTCATCGTCGGTTCGGGAAGCGCGCCGTGATAGGCGCCGCGGACCTTGTCGTCCTTGATCGCCTCACCGATCGAGCGCCCGCCGGCGACGGTGAAGGCGCCGAGGAACAGCGCGAGCGCCGGCGCGAGCGGATCGAAGAGAAGCCGCCCTTGCGCGAAAAGCCCGACCGAAATCGCCAGAAGAACCGCGGAGACGATCGCGGCGACGCCCGCCGCCTTCCAGAAGTCGAGCCGCTGCGACCACATGATCGCCGCCGCGCCGAAAGCAAGGACGAGCAGCGCTTCGAGATAGCCGAACCAGCCGGGACGCTTCAGCGTTTCTCCGGCGATGAGCTGGCGCGCGAGGATCGCCTGCGCGCGTGGCATCGACATTTCGCCGCGCGCCGTGGCGACGCCCGGACCGACAGCGTCGTCAAGGCCGATCAGCACGACCTTGCCGGAAAGAAGGCTTTGCGCGGACCGCTCGCGCAGCAATTTCCACGCGGGCGTCACCGGCGTATCGAGCCGGCGCGGAAAGTAGAGGCGCGTCGCGCCCATCGCATCGACCGAAAGGCTCGCGCCGGCGAATTCGACGCGCGCGGGCGACTTGCCGACGGCCGTGACGGCGGTCGGTTGCGGATGCAGCGTGAGCGTCGCGGCGCCGCCGGCGATGCGCGCGGCTTCAAGCGCCGAAGCGAGCGAAAGGCGCCCGCCCGTCGACCAGAGCAGCGGCGCCATGCGCGCGACCCCGTCGCCGTCGGCGGGAAGCGCCGCGACGGTTAGGGCGGCGGCGCCGGCAAGATCGGCGTTGACGGCGGCGCGCGGGCGCGCCGCGGGCAGACCGAAGAAATTGTCGCCGCCGCCGACCGAAACGGCTTTGTTCGAGGATGCGTCGGAGCGCTCGCGCGTCAGGCGCGCGGCCTCGCGCGCCGCCGACGCCGAGCCGATGGCGACGGCCCCTTTCGTCTGCGCCATCGCGCGCGCCAGCATAACGTCCGTACTCGGAAGAAGCGCCAGCTGCTGGGCGAGGCGCTCGTCGCGCGCGCCGGCGAGCCAGAAATCGCCAATCGTCTCCGGCGACAAGGGATCGGGGCTGTCGACGCCTTCGAGATAGATGACGCCCTTCGCGCCGGCGGCGCTGCTCGCCCCGACAAGCTCCGCGATCAGCGAGCGCGGCCACGGCCAAGGGCCGATCTTTTCGACGCTCTCGCGGTCAATCTCGACGACATGGACCGGCGAATTCCGGTCGATATCCGCCGGAAAAATGCGCGCATAAAAGTCAAAAAGCCGCTCGCGCGCGTCGCCATGGCGCGCGTCCGCGTTGGCGAGGGTCATCAGCGCAAGCCCCGCCATGACGGCGACCATCAGCATCAAGGGAAGGGCGCCAAGCCACCGGAACCGTCCCGCCGTCGAAGTCCTCGCCACGCCCGCCACTCCCGCGCGGCCCCCGGCTGGCCGGCCTGGACCTCCAGGCCGCCCGCCCCCGGAAGGCGACGCGTTAACACTCGTTCACCTTAATTCAGGATGAATTTATCATCCCGCATTAGCATCTTCCAATGCAAGCGGCGAGCCGCCTGCAAAACGCCCCTGAAACGCTCGACGGACGCCCCGATGCAGCCCGCCGCCTTCACGATCGACCTCGATGACGAGACCTTGCGCCTGAAGGCGACCGGGGACTGGCAGGCGCGTCATCTCGGCGCGATCGACCGGCAGCTCCGGGATTTCGAGGACGACGCCGTCGGGCGGGAACTCGTCATCGACATTTCGGGCGTCGGCCGGCTCGATACGGCGGGCGCGATGGTGTTCGAGCGCATGCTGCGCGCTTGCGCCACGCGGACGCAGGCGTCGAAGATCGTCGGCGGCAGCGAGGCGCAGGCGACGCTGATCGCCAGCGTGGCGCCCCATGTCGCGCCCTGCGACGTCGAACCTGCCCGCCGCAACGCCTTCGTGATGATGGTCAACCGGCTGGGGCAGGGCCTCTTCGAGGGCTATCACGCAGCGATCGAAATCCTGAACTTCATCGGCCTGACGCTGACCGCGCTCTGGCGCGTGGTGCGGGAGCCCAAACGCCTGCGCGTCACGTCGATCTTCTGGCACATGGAGGAGGCCGGCATCAACGCGATGCCGATCGTCGGCCTGATGTCGTTCATGATCGGCGCCGTCGTCGCGTTCATGGGCGCGAAGATCTTGCGCCTCTTCAACGCCGAAGTGTTCACGGTCGAGCTGGTCGGCATTTCGGTCCTGCGCGAATTCGGCGTGCTGCTCGCCGCGATCCTCGTCGCCGGGCGATCGGGCAGCGCGTTCACGGCCTCGATCGGCGCGATGAAAATCCGCGAGGAAATCGATGCGATGAAGGCGCTCGGCCTCGACCCGATCGAGACGCTCGTGCTGCCGCGCACGATCGCGCTCATCGTGATGATGCCGGTGCTGACCTTCATGGCGTCGATCCTCGGCGTCACCGGCGGCGGGCTCGTCGCGGCGACGGCGATGGAGATCTCACCGGCCTTTTTCGTCGGGCGCCTGCAGGAGACGATCGCGCTGTCGAATTTCTGGGTCGGGCTCATCAAGGCGCCGTTCTTCGCGTTCGTCATCGCGATCATCGGCTGTTATCAGGGCATGGAGGTCGCGGGCAGCTCCGAAAGCCTCGGGCAGCGGACGACGCTTTCCGTCGTGCAGTCGCTCTTCGTCGTCATCATTCTCGACGCCTTCTTCGCGATGTTCTTCCTGGAGATTGACTATTGACCGGGAAGAGCGAGGCGGACGCGATCATCGAGGTTGAAGGCCTGCGCACGCAGTTCGGCGCCGCGATCATCCATGACAATCTCGACTTGAAAGTGCGGCGCAACGAAATCCTCGGCGTCGTCGGCGGATCGGGCACCGGGAAATCGGTGCTGATGCGCGCGATCATCGGCCTCAAGGAGCCTTCCGCCGGAACGGTGCGCGTCTTCGGCGAGGATTTCTACGCGCTGAAGGCGCAGGATCGGCTCGCCGTCGAGCGGCGCTGGGGCGTCCTCTTTCAGGGCGGCGCGCTTTTTTCGTCGATGACCGTCGCGCAGAACGTCATGGCGCCGATGCGCGAGCATCTGAAGCTGCCGGACAACCTCGCCGCCGACATCGCCGCGATGAAGATCTCGATGGTCGGCTTGCCGCCCGACGCCGGCGCGAAATTCCCCTCTGAGTTGTCCGGGGGCATGTCGAAGCGCGCAGGACTTGCGCGCGCGCTCGCGCTTGACCCGGAAATCGTCTTCCTTGACGAACCGACGGCGGGCCTTGACCCGATCGGCGCCGAGAATTTCGACAGATTGATCGTATCTCTCAAGAAGTCCTTAGGGTTAACGGTGTTTATGGTGACCCATGATCTCGATACGCTGCACGCGACATGCGACCGGGTCGCCGTGCTCGCCGAGAAAAGGGTGATCGCCATCGGGCCGCTCGACGACGTTCGCCGGACGGACCACGCCTGGATACAGGAGTATTTCTCCGGTCCCCGCGGCCGCGCGGCGTCAGCGGCGAAAAGCGAGCGGTCGGCCCCGCGCGCGGACAGGGATTGAGGCATGGAGACCCGCGCGCATTACGTCCTTGTCGGCGGGCTGGTCCTTGCGTTCGTCGCGCTCGCCTTCCTGTTCGTCCTCATCATGTCGCAGTCGCGTGAGAACTATGACGAGTACGACGTGATTTTCCGCGAGCGCGTCTCCGGCCTTTCGGTCGGCGCCGCCGTCTCCTTCAACGGCATCCAGAAAGGCGAGGTCCGTACTCTGACGATTGCGCCCGACAATCCGTCGATCGTCGTCGCGCGCGTCCGGGTCGACAAGGATACGCCGGTCAAGACGGATACGAAGGCGGAACTGGAGCTCGTAGGCTTCACCGGACTTGCGATCATCCAGCTCGTCGGCGGCAGCGCCGAGGAGGAGCTGCTTAAAGACGTCGCGCGCGGCGTGCCGCGCATCGAAGCGGATGCGGGCGGGATCGCGCAGCTGATTTCCGGGTCCGGCGACATCATCGCGTCGGCGAACGTGCTCCTGTCGGAGGAGAACACCGCCGCCTTCGGGCGCATTCTCGCCAATGTCGAGACGCTGACGACGGCGCTCGCCGACCAGGACGAGGAGATCGCCGCCAGCGTCGCCAACACCGCGAAGCTGACGGAAAACCTCGCCGCAGCGAGCGCGAAACTCGCCCGGACCGCCGACAATCTCGACAAGCTCCTGGCGACCGACGCGCCCGAAACGCTTGAAGAGACGCAATTGCTGATGGCCGAGCTGCGCGGCGCCATCGCCGAAAACCGCGAGCAGATCCGCATCTTCACCGATCAGGGGCTCGCGCAGGTCGGTCCCGCGGTCGCCGAAGCGCGCGCGCTCTTCCGCACGCTCGATCAGGTGCTGCGCGAAATCGACCGCGACCCGCGGGGGTACCTGCTGGGGGAATCGACCCCGCGCCATGAAGGGGAACGGCAGTGAAGAACGAATCGCGGATTGGGGATCGGGGACCAAGCGCGCGCACTCTTCACTTCGTGCGCGGTGCAAAAAGAAGTGATGTTCGCCATCTCTCCCCGCTCATTCCCGCGAAAGCGGGAAGCCAAGGGTTCAGGAAGCGCTGCTCGCGGCGCTGGATCCCCGCTTTCGCGGGGATGAGCGGTTGCAGCCTCCGCTTGACCCAATCCCTTGCCC
>CAZNXR010000148.1:0-5187 GCA_964576815.1 uncultured Caulobacterales bacterium
GCGCACGCGCGAGGGCAACGACCTCTATCACGAGATGATCGAGTCGGGCGTCAACAAGGACCCGCACAAGACGGGCAGCGCCGCAGGCTCCAAATGCGCGCTGATTTTCGGCCAGATGAACGAACCGCCGGGCGCGCGGGCGCGCGTCGCCCTCGCCGGCCTCACCGTCGCCGAACATTTCCGCGACCAGGGGCAGGACGTTCTCTTCTTCGTCGATAACATCTTCCGCTTCACGCAGGCGGGCTCGGAAGTGTCGGCGCTCCTCGGGCGCATTCCGTCGGCGGTCGGCTATCAGCCGACGCTCGCGACCGACATGGGCCAATTGCAAGAGCGCATCACGACGACGACCAAAGGCTCCATCACCTCGGTGCAGGCGATCTACGTGCCCGCCGACGATTTGACCGACCCGGCGCCGGGGACCTCGTTCTCGCACCTCGATGCGACGACCGTGCTCAACCGCTCGATCGCCGAGAAGGGCATCTACCCGGCTGTCGATCCGCTCGATTCGACCTCGCGCATCATGGATCCGCGCATCGTCGGCGAGGAGCATTATCAGGTCGCGCGCTCGGTTCAGAACATCCTCCAGCGCTACAAGTCGCTGCAGGACATCATCGCCATTCTCGGCATGGACGAGCTTTCGGAAGACGATAAACTCGTCGTGTCGCGCGCGCGGAAGGTCGAACGCTTCCTGTCGCAGCCGTTCGACGTCGCGCAGGTCTTCACCGGCTCGCCCGGCGTGCAGGTGCCGATCGCCGACACCGTCCGCTCATTCAAGGGCCTCGTCGCCGGCGAGTACGATCATCTGCCGGAGGCGGCGTTCTACATGGTCGGCACCATCGACCAGGCGATCGAAAAAGCGCAGCGCCTCGCGGCGGAAGCGGCGTAGGGCGGGTTTTAACCCGCCATAGCGATGACGGCGCGGATTTGAATAGGGAGCGGCGGGCTGAAGCCCGCCCTACGAAAGAATGGCAGACAAACTCCACTTCAATCTCGTCTCGCCCGAGAAAGAGCTTTTCTCCGGCGATGTCGACATGGTCGAGGCGCCGGGCGCGGAAGGGCTGTTCGGCGTGCTCCCCAACCATGCGCCGTTTATGACGGTGCTGCTTCCGGGCGTCGTCAAGGTGAAAACCGGCGCCGACGAAAAGCGCATCTTCGTGCGCGGCGGCTTCGCCGAGGTCACGCCCTTGGGCCTCACCATCCTAGCCGAGGAAGCGATCCCGGTCGCCGAGCTGAGCGCTGCGATGATCGTCGAGCGCATCAAATGGGCTGAGCAGGACCTCGGCGACGCCGACGCCGCACCCGACACGCGCATGGCGGCGGAAGAAACGCTTGCGCGCCTCAAAGAACTTCAGGCTGCGATTTAGCGCTTATTGCAGTTCGAACCGCGCCAGCATCGCCGCCATCCATTGCGGCGGCGGCGCTTCCACCGTCACGGGTTCCTTGTTTTTCGAGATTGGCACGATCACGCGGCGCGCATGCAGCATGATCGGCCCGCTTCGTTCTTCCTTCGTCAGGTCGCCGTAAAGGGGATCGCCGAGAATCGGCGCGCCGATAGAGCTAAGATGCACGCGGATCTGGTGCGTGCGCCCGGTTTTCGGCTTGGCCTCGATGAACGAGAGGCCGCCTGCGGATTTCAGCGTGCGATAGGTTGTGACCGCGCTCATCGCGCCGTCCCCTCCAGGCGCTGCGACCGCCATCTTCCAGCCCGCGCGCTCGTTTCCCTTCTTTAGCGGAACGTCGATCGTCCCTGATGGCTTCTCCGGCGCGCCGCGGCAGATCGCCCAATAGGTCTTGTCGATGCGCCCTTCGAGGAAAAGCTTGTGCAATTTCCTGAGCGCCTTGGGGTGGCGGCCGAGCACGAGGCATCCGGTCGTGTCGCGGTCGAGGCGGTGGGCAAGCGCAGGGTCGCGGGGCAGGCCGTAGCGCAGTTGATGGAAATAATCTTCGAGGCTAGGCCCGCCTTCGCCTTTTTTCGCGCCGGGCTTGGCGTGCACGGGCAATCCCGCCGGCTTGTCGATGACAAGCATCAGGCCGTCGCGATGAAGAACACGCGGTAAGAGATCGACGCCGGTCACAGTCGGTCCGCCGCGGCGAGGTCCATGGTCACGACTCCGTTAACCTTGCTTTCGCCGTAATTCGCCCGCCGCGCCGCCGCAATCGGGGGCGAGCCTTGATCCTGTCGAACAGGCGCGGGCGTCGGAGCGACCGGTTTACTAATCGCCCCCAGCCCCCGGAACCCGAGGCGCCTGTCGCCTGTTCGATCCCTCTCCCTCGCCCATGGCCGTTTGACAACCGGCGTCGCGCCGCGCGATGGACGCCGGCTCCGCGCAAGGGCCGCCGCGAACCCATGTCCACTGTCGTCGCTGTCGCCCTTCCGGTGTTCGCCGTCATCGCGGTCGGTTTTGCAGCCGGCCGGATGAAGCTCGCCGAAGCGGGCGATGCGGCTGCGCTCAATCGCTTTGTCTTCCGGTTTGGATTTCCGGCCGCGCTTTTTGCGCTGATGTCGACGGCGACAGGCCTCAGCGAAAAGGACGCGCTCCTTGCCCTCAGCTATGGCGTTCCGGCGGTCGGATTGACGCTCGCCGCATATTTCGGCGCTCGGAAGATATTCGCGTTGCCGCCGCAGACAGCCGGCGCGCACGCCTTCGCCTCTGTGCTCGGCAACGCCGTGTTCCTCGGTCTGCCGATTGCGCTGGGGGTCGAAGGCTGGGCGCGGCCCTTCGTGACGCTGATGCTGGTCGAAGGCATCGTCATCATCGCGCTTGGCGCGAGCTTGATGGCGCCGCGCGGCGCACGCGCGGGCGCAGGTGCGATCCTCGGCGCGCTTCTTCGCCCGCTGAGGAATCCGCTGGTTGCGGCGGCGCTCGCCGGCTTTCTTGTCGCTCTTGCGGGCGTTTCCCTGCCGGCGAGCCTGCGCGCCGTTCTCGACCTCATCGCGCGCGCCGCAGGACCGGTCGGACTTTTCTCGCTCGGCCTTTTCCTCGCCACGCGCGCAAGGCTCGATCTCAAGGCGCATGGCGGCAGGATCGCCGCGATCGCCGCCGTGAAACTGGCGCTGCTGCCTGCTCTTTCCTTCGCCGCCCTGCATGCCGCCGGGATCGACGATCCGCACTATCGCGGCGCGCTCGCCCTCTTCACGGTCACCCCGACGGCGGTCGGCGCCTATGTCATCGTCGCCCAATATGGCAGTTATGTCGATGAAACGGTTTCGGCGATCGCCGCGACGACCGTCATGTCGCTTGCGATGATTGCAGGCGTGCTTATTCTTTTCGCTTGAGGCTTGCGAGGGTTCACCATGACGACGAGGCGGGTTCTGCTGCAGGCCGGCGGCGCTGTAGTGATCGTTGCAGGTCTCGCCGGCGCCGGCGCCTTCGCGCTGACACGCACGCCGCGGCGCGCGCTTGAGCCGTGGAGCCGGGCGGGGGAAAGCTTCGGCGATCCGCGCCTTGACGCGCTCGCTTTCGCAATCCTTGCGCCCAATCCGCACAATATGCAGCCTTGGCGTATCGCGCTTGAAGGCGAGGACGGTCTCGCCGTTTACTGCGACACCGAGCGCCTTTTGCCCGAAACCGATCCGCCTTGCCGCCAGATCACCATCGGGTTCGGCTGCTTCCTTGAGCTCTTCCGTCAGGCGGCCGCCGAGAAGGGCCTGCTTGCGGAGATCGAGCCGTTTCCCGAAGGCGAGCCGCAGCCGGTGCTCGATGCGCGACCCGTCGCGCGCGTTCGGCTGAAGGCGGACGCAGGCGCGGCGCGCGATCCCCTGTTCTGGTCGGCGCCGCTCCGGCGCACCAACCGGGCGCCGTTCGAGGATCGTGCGGTCGAGCCGCGGCTGCTGGCGGAAATCGCCGCGGCGAGCGTAGAGGGCGTCGTCGCGCAGGCGATCGCAGCGCCCGAGCGCGTTGAAGAGTTGCGCGCGCTCGCCCGCGACGCGTGGAAAATCGAATGGACGGCGCCGAAAACGCGCGCCGAATCGATCGCCGTCACGCGCATCGGCAAGCGTGAAATCGAAGCCCAGCCCTGGGGGCTTTCGCTCGGCGGGCCGATGATCGAGGCCCTCGCGTTCGCCGGCGTGATGAGCCGCGAGAAACAGGACGCGCCCGGCGAAACGGCGTTCAATGAAACGCTCGCGTTCTACGAGCGGGCCTGCATGAGCGCGGCGGCGTTCATCGCGACATCGACCGCGACGAACACGCGCCGCGACCAGCTCGCCGCCGGCGCCGCGTGGATTCGCATCCATCAGGCGGCGGCGCAGCGGGGCGTCGCGTTCCATCCTTTGAGCCAGGCGCTTCAGGAATTCCCGGAAATGACGCCGGCCTACGACCGCGCGCACGAAATCCTGGCGCATGCGCCCGGCGCGACGGTGCAGATGCTCGCGCGCCTCGGCTATGCGACGGCGCCGCCGCCGTCCCCGCGCGAGGCGCTCGACGCGAAGCTGATCGAGGTCTGAGACATATCATCCGTAGGCGGACGATTAGCCGGTCACTCGCAGACGGGCGCAGGCTCAGCCGCCGCGACACCCGGCCGCTTCAACTCCCCCGCCGAAGCGCGGATGAGACCGGCATATCTGGTATAGGCTGCGCGTTTCCAAGCCGACAGGCTGTCGCCGCCGAGCGCGGCGATCATCGCCGTTTCCGACCGCGTGATCGCGGCCGCAGCTTTCGCATCGTCCTTCGGCAGGCCCCAGCCGTTCTGGTGCATCAGCGCGACATGATAAAGCGAGACGGGATCGTTCTTGGCCGCCGCCTTGCAGATCGTCGCGCGCGCTTCGGCGTTTGAAAGGACGCTGGTCGGCTCGCCGCCGCCGGACGCCTGCATGCGCGCGACGGCCGCGCGCGTCGTCGGGCCGTAGTCATTGTCGGGACCATTGACGAATTCGACATGGCCGAGCGACTCGAGCGCGAATTGAAGCGCCGTCGTCAGCGACGAGCTGAGACCTGCGCCGGCGTCGGCGAGCCCGGCGGCGGCGTCGCGCTGCGGCAGGCGGAAGCGCTCGATCGCGCTGACCGCCGAGACGTTCTCAAATTCGCGCGCTTTTTTCTCGATGACGGCGAGGCGGTCAGGATCGGTGCGCAAAAGCCGCTCTTTTTCAAGCGACGCGGCGCGCCGGTCGGCGCCCGATAAGGTCTTCGCCTTTTCGACGGCGAGCTTCGGCAAGTCATAGGCGCTGGTGTCCGCAGCCGCATAGAC
>CAZNXR010000148.1:5197-6094 GCA_964576815.1 uncultured Caulobacterales bacterium
GCCCGCCTGCTCCCCGCCGCGCCAGCTTTCGGACGCCGCGCTCCACGCCGCGGCCTCAAAGGCCGGCGATGCGCCGAGGCTCTCGCAGGAGGAAAGCTCGGCGAGCTTTAGAAGGCCGCGCGCGCCCATGCGCGAATACTGATCGGCGATTTCGGCCCGCGCCGCCGCCATGTCGGCGGGCGTAACGGCGCTCATCAGCCGCAGATGGCGCGCTTCGAGCGCCGCCTTCTGCTCCTCGCGATACTCGACGAAGCCTCGTTCGCGACGGTTGAGCTTTTCGCCTTTCTGCATGCCGCCGAACCGGCGGAAGGAAATGTTCGCGTCCTCCTTCAGGCGCCGCATCCGGACGTCGCGATCGTCATGCACGTCGCTCGCGCGCCCTTCGCAGAGCGCGATGGTGTTCCATTTGATTGCGTAAACGCGCTGGGCCTGCGTCAACCCGTCGGCGTCCGCCGGGAAGGAACATTCGGAAAGCGTCATCTGCGCATGCGGATCGCCGCCGACCGCCGCCCATTCGAGCAGCATGTGATCCTCAAGCGAGAACCGCGCTGAACAAATCGCCTCTTCCGAAGCGCGCGCCGCGCTCAACGCCAACACTGACGCAACCGCGCCTAAAGCCAGAATCTTCACGCGCCCCGCCCCTTCGCTAACGCTCTCGTAATCCCCTGCAAGCCGAGGACCGCCGGGAAATCCGACAAATTCTAAAGCGATACACGCGCGCCGCCAATGAAATTTCGGAGACAGGGACAGGGAGTTTTCCTTTTTGCAGATGCGAAGGGGAGGCGTGGGAAGGACGTAGGGAGTAGGGAGTAGGGAGTAGGAAGTAGGGAGTAGGGAGTAGGAAGTGGCGAAGTGTTTGCGCCGTCTCCCTTCCCCCCCGCTCATTCCCCCTTAAAA
>CAZNXR010000149.1:0-6079 GCA_964576815.1 uncultured Caulobacterales bacterium
GCGCCGAAAGACCTCATCGCGGAGTGCCGTCTTCTGAAACTCGGCAAGCGTCTCGCTGTCGGCGATGTGACGATTTTCTCCGAAGGCGAGGAGGAACCAGTCGCGCAGGCGACCGGGACGTACTCCATTCCCGCGGAATAACGGCGCCTAACTCGTCTCGGCGAGCAGCGACAATTGTTCGATCATCGCGCTCCTTTGCGTTTCGCCGAGGTCCGTAAGGCGGGTCGGGTAGTCCCCGGTGAAGCAGTGATCGGTGAAAGCGGGCGCGGCCTTGTCGCGCGGTCCCTTGCCGAAGGCTTCGTAAAGACCGTCAAGCGACAGGAAGGCGAGGCTGTCGACCCCGATCTCGGCGCGGATTTCATCGACGGACATCTGCGCGGCGATCAGTTCGTCGCGCGAGGGCGTGTCGATGCCGTAGAAGTCAGGGTGGAGAATTGGCGGGCAGGCGACGCGCATATGCACTTCGCGCGCGCCGGCGTTCCGGAGCATCTGCACAATTTTGCGCGACGTCGTTCCACGCACGATGGAATCGTCGATGAGGACGATGCGCTTGCCCTCGATCGCGCCGCGATTGGGCGAGTGCTTGCGAGCGACGCCTGCCTCGCGAATGCGCTGCTCAGGCTCGATGAAAGTGCGACCGACAAAATGGCTGCGGATCAGCGCCATCTCATAAGGAAGGCCGGAGGCTTGCGCAAAGCCGATCGCCGCCGGCACGCCTGAATCAGGAATCGGCGCGACCATGTCGGCTTGCGCCGGCGCCTCGACGGCGAGACGCGCGCCGAGGCTCTTCCTTAGCTGGTAGACGCTCTTGCCGTCGACGACCGAATTCGGCCGTGCGAAATAGATCAGCTCGAAAATGCAGGGGCGCGCCGGCGTCGTCTGCGGGAACGCCTGGCGGCTCTCGACGTCGCCGTTTTCACGGCAGATCACGACTTCGCCGGGACGGATGTCGCGCACGAATTTCGCGCCGATGAGGTCGAGCGCGCAGGTTTCCGACGCCAAAATCGGCGCGCCGTTGAAATCGCCGAGAATGAGCGGCCGGATGCCGACCGGATCGCGCGCGCCGATGAGGCCGTCCTTCGTAAGAATGGCGAGCGCGTAGGCGCCTTCGACCTGCTTCAGCGCGTCGATCACCTTGTCGATCATCAAGAGATGGTGCGAGCGCGCGGTGAGGTGGAGGAAGAGTTCCGAATCCGACGTCGACTGGAAGATGCAGCCGCGCTGCACGAGGTCGGCGCGCAGCCTGCGGGCGTTCGTCAGATTGCCGTTATGCGCGATTGCAATGCCGTTACGGTCGAGATCGGCGTATAACGGCTGCACGTTCTTCAGCACCGTCTCGCCCTGCGTCGAATAGCGCGTGTGGCCGATCGCGGAGACGCCTTTCAGGCGCGCAAGGACGCTCGCGTCGGAGAAATTGTCGGAGACGAGCCCGAGATGGCGTTCGGTCCGGAACGCAGCGCCGTCATAGCTGGCGATGCCGGCCGCTTCCTGGCCGCGGTGCTGGAGTGCGTGCAGCCCCAGCGCAGCGAGCGCCGCCGCGTCCGGCGTGCCGATGATGCCGAAGACGCCGCATTCCTCGTTCATTTCGCGCGGCCCGATCAGGCGCGCTGCTTCGGTCTGGCGGCGATAGCGGCGGCCGAGCCTTTGCAGGCGGCGCGCGGTCGATCGCTCGACGTCAGTTCCGGTCAGGTGAGCCATCGGCCTCAGGCTCCTCGTTCAGGATGTCGGCGATCGTATTCGATGTGCGCTGTCCGTTGGCGGCGTCGTTCGTCGTGACGGTCGCCACGATTTCCTTCAGCCCGGTACGATCGGCGTTGGCGTAGCCTTCTTTCGCAGCATCGGCCGGTTTGGCCGCCGCCGCTTCCTTCTCCTTGCGCAAGGCGCGCTCCGATGGTGCGAACTGTTCGAAGAACGAGGCCGACGCCGCCGCCATCGGCCGGAGCAGCGCGTTCTTGACGGAGTCGGGCTGGTTCGTTTCGTCGAGATAATAGCCGTAGCCGAGAAACCCCAGGCCGATCAGCGCGAGCGCGCGCGCAAGGCCGAAGACGCCCCCGCCGATGCGGTCGGCGCGCTTCATTTTCTTGTTGAGCTTCAGGCGAAGCAGGGCCTTGTGCGCGATGAAGTAGAACCCGGCGAAAGCGAGAAGTCCGATGACGCCGGCGGCGGCGATCGTCTGGAACACGCCGTTCGAGCCGAAGAACGCGAGCGCGGGTTTGGCGCCCAGCCACGCGGCGCCCGCCGCAAGGCCGAGAACGCCGAGTGTCGTCAGTTCACGGACGGCCCCGCGCGCCGCGGCGAAAGCGACTGAAATTCCGAGAACGCCCAAGAGAAGCAAGTCAAAGACGGTCATGCCCTGCCTACGCTGTACTGCCGGGCCAAAGTCGTCAGACCTCGCCCGGCGCGCCTCTCTCCCGCGGGTCCTGATAGCCGCGATGGGGCGCCCGCTCAACCGCCCTTTAGGGCGCTGCCCGGCGCACCCAGTCCCGAAGGTCGCCGAGCGTCTCGGCGTTAACGATCTGCAGCGGCGAATCGGCTGCCCCGGCTGGCGCTACGGCCCCCTTGAACCCCAGCTTTCGCGCCTCTTTGAGGCGGGCGTCGGCCTGCGTGACGGGCCTGACCGCGCCCGACAGGGCGACCTCGCCGAAGAATACGAAATGCTTCGGGAGCGGCCGGTCGAACAGGGACGAGACGAGCGCGGCCGCCGCTGCCAGGTCCGCCGCCGGCTCGATGATTCGCAGGCCCCCGGCGACATTCAGGAACACGTCATGACGGCCGAAATCGAGCCCGCAGCGCGCGTCGAGCACGGCGAGCAGCATCGAAAGGCGCGCGCTGTCCCAGCCGACCACGGCCCGGCGCGGCGCGGCGAAGGTCGTCGGCGAGACAAGCGCCTGGATTTCAACGAGCACCGGCCTCGTTCCTTCAACGCCCGCGAACACCGCAGCGCCCGGCGCCGGCTCGCCAGGTTCCGACAGGAACAACTCGGAAGGGTTCGCAACTTCGCGAAGGCCTGCGCCCGTCATCTCGAAGACGCCGATCTCGTGCGCGGCGCCGAAGCGGTTCTTGACCGCGCGCAACAGGCGGAATGCGCGGCCCTGCTCGCTCTCGAAATAGAGAACGGCGTCAACCATGTGCTCGACAACGCGCGGCCCGGCGATTTGCCCGTCCTTCGTGACGTGACCGACGAGCAGCATGACAGAGCCCGAACCCTTGGCGAGTCGGATGAGTTCCTGAACGCAGGCGCGCACCTGCGTCACCGTTCCGGGTGCGGCGGGAAGCGTGTCGGACCACAGGGTCTGAATGGAATCGATGATGACGACATCGGGCCGCTCGGCCTTCAGCGTCGCGAGAATGTCGCGCAGCGCCGTTGCCGCCGCGAGACCGACGGCCGCCTCAGAAAGGCCAAGGCGCTGCGCGCGCAGGCGGATTTGCGCCGTCGCTTCCTCACCCGAGATGTAGGCGACTTTGGCGCCGCTCTTTGCGAGCCCCGCGGCGATCTGCAACAGCAGCGTCGACTTGCCGACGCCC
This sequence comes from uncultured Caulobacterales bacterium, assembly GCA_964576815.1. Taxonomy (GTDB): domain Bacteria; phylum Pseudomonadota; class Alphaproteobacteria; order Caulobacterales; family Parvularculaceae; genus Amphiplicatus. The sequence goes on from CAZNXR010000149.1 coordinate 3,526, forward strand.
GGATCGCCGCCGATCAGCAGCGCCGATCCGGGTACTAGGCCGCCGCCGCAGGCGCGATCGAACTCGGCGTTGCCGGTGAGAAGCCGCGGCTCGAATTCGCCGCCGCCTTTGAGCGATGCAAGCTCAAGCGCTTTACCCTTCGAAGGCTTTGCGCCGCCGGGCGGCCCGGCCTCCACGGCCTCCGCTGCGATCGTGTTCCATTCCCCGCACGCGTCGCATCGCCCCTGCCATTTGCCGTAAACGGCGCCGCAGGACTGGCAGATGAAACTCTCTGACTGGCGCGCCAAGGGCTGCTCCGGGTCGTTTGCGCTGGGCTCTCGCCACTGTAGTCTTGTTCGGCAAGGAGACTGCAATGGCCGAAGCCGCTCTGAACCGCTGGAACCCTTATGTGCAAGGCCTCTTCGCCCCCGCCGCCGCGGAAGTGACGGCGCGCGACCTGCCTGTCATCGGGGAAATTCCGCGCGATCTCAACGGCGCTTATTTTCGCAACGGGCCGAACCCGAAGCGCCCGCCCGCCGGCATGCACCATTGGTTCGACGGCGAGGGGATGATTCACGGCGTGTGGTTCGAGGACGGCGCCGCGCGCTACGCCAACCGCTATGTGCGGACCGCCGATTTCCTCGCCGAGGCGAACGGCGCCGAGGGTATGCCCGGCATTTTCGAGAGCGCGCGCGAGGTGGCGGGACGCTCCACGGTCTACAAGGACAACGCCAACACCGACATCGTCGTTCATAACGGGCGCCTGCTCGCGCTCTGGTACATTTCGGGCCAGCCGGTCGCGCTCGATCTCGACACGCTGGAGACGGTCCGCACCGAGACCTTCGGCGGGCAGCTGCCGAAGAATGTCTCCGCGCATTCGAAGGTCGATCCCGCAACCGGCGAATTCGTGTTCTTCGATTATGCGCTCTACGAGCCGAAAATGTCTTTCGGCTCGGTGTCGGCGGACGGGCGCCTGACGCAGTTTCAGGAAGTCGATCTGCCGGGCCCGCGCCTGCCGCACGATATGGGGCTTACGGAGAATTACGTCATTCTACATGACCTCCCCGTGATTTTTTCCGAGAGCGCCGTCCGCAACCGGATGTGGCAGATCCATGTCGCCGACCAGCCGACACGCTTCGGCGTCGCGCCGAGAAAAGGCGGCGACGTCAGATGGTTCGAATTTCCGACCTGCTACATCTACCATGTCATCAACGCGTGGGAGGAGGGCGACGAGGTCGTCATGGCGGCCTGTAAAATGGTTCCGAACGGCTTTGCGCCCGATCCTGCGGCCTATGGTCCCTACGCGCCGATGGTGACGGTGCTGGCGCTCCGCGCGCAGCCTTTCCTGTGGCGCATGAACATGAAGACCGGCGCGGGGCGCGAAGCGCAGATCGACGACTCCCTCTCCGAATTCCCCGTAGTCAATCTCGACTACACGGGGCGAAAGTCGCGCTGGAGCTATCACGTCGTCATGGACGACCACGTTTTGCAGCGTTACGCGGCGCTCAGGAAATACGATCTTTCGAAAGGCCGCTACGAGCAGCACGATTTCGAGCGCGGCGTTTACGGCTCCGAGCCCGCCTTCGCGCCGCGCGACGGTTCCTCGGCGGAAGATGACGGGTATGTCGTCACCTTCACCACGGACGGCGAAGGCCGTTCGGAAGCGCGTATTCTCGACGCCCGCGATTTCGCCGGTCCGCCGCTCGCGCGCGTGCAGTTGCCGCAGCGGGTCCCGGCGGGCTTTCACGGGACGTGGGCGAAGGGCCGCTGACGGACGCATGCCGGTCAACCCAGAACTCCGGCCCAAACTCCGACCGGGGCGCGGCGCGCATATCGACCGGCCGGCGCCCGCGTTCGTGCTGGTCGAGCCGCAGCTCGGCGAGAATATCGGCGCCGTCGCCCGCGTGATGCTGAATTTCGGCGTCACCGATCTGCGCCTCGTCGCGCCGCGCGACGGCTGGCCCAACGAGAAGGCCGTCGCCATGGCCTCGGGTTCGGCGCGGGTTGTCGAGACGGCGCGGCTTTGCGCGACGACGGCGGAGGCGCTCGCCGGGGCGCAGTTCGTCGCCGCCATGACCGCGCGCCCGCGCGAATCGCTGACGCCGGTCATGACGCCGGAAGAAGCCGCGCGCGAAATGCAGGCGCGAACCCTGCGCGGCGAGGCCTGTGCGCTCATGCTGGGGGCCGAACGCGCAGGCCTGTCGAACGAAGATGTCGCACGCGCCGACGTCATTGTGGCGATCCCCGTCAACCCGGCTTTTGCCTCCCTCAATCTTGCGCAGGCGGCGTGCGTCTTCGCCTATGAATGGGCCAAGGCGGCAGGGTACACGCCGCCGCCTTCAGACCTCGACACCGCATCGCCCGCGACCAAGGAACAGTTCGACGGTCTCATCGACCACCTGTTCGCGGCGCTTGACCGGCAGAAGTACTTTTTTCCGGAGGAAAAGCGGCCCATCCAGCAGCGGAAAATCCGCGCAGCGCTCACCCGCGCCGGTCTGACCGAGGGCGAAGTGCGCACGCTCCGCGGCGTCATAAAGGCGCTGACCGACCGGCGCCCGAAGGACTGACGCGGGCC
>CAZNXR010000150.1:0-6066 GCA_964576815.1 uncultured Caulobacterales bacterium
GATTAACTGAGTGGTGCGGCCAAGAGGACTCGAACCTCCACGATGTTACTCGCTAGCACCTCAAGCTAGTGCGTCTACCAATTCCGCCATGGCCGCATTGATCGCTTCACAGGATTTCGAAGCAGGCGGGGCCAATAGCAAAAGCCCCCCGCCGCCTCAAGTCCGCTATATCGCGATTTTCAGGCCTAAGCCGCCAGCGCCACGCCGACACGGTCGCCCATCAGCGCGACTTCCGCCTTGGAAAACTCGATGCCGTTCGCCAGGACGCAGACGGGCCCCGATGCACGGCGCCCCAGAATGAGCAAATCTCCTCGCGCAAGCGACATGATCCTGGACAGCGGCAAGGCGATCGCCCCGACTTCGATCGTCAGCTCTATGTCGGCCTGTTCGAAGGCGGGCATGGGCGCTAGGAACCCCGGTTACGCAACCCGGCGAGCATCGTTCCCTTTGGTTAGAACCGCGTTAAGCCAGGCTTTTCTTTCCGACCGGCCGGTGCGCTGGGCGGTTTCGGAGAGTCCTGTCCCCTACCCTTTCGCCGCAAGCGCCATGGAAGTCCTCGCCGCAGATATCCGCGACGGGGCGCCGGAGATGGTCTGGCTGCTCGAACATCCCCCGCTCTATACGGCCGGGACCAGCGCGCGGGACGCCGACCTCCGAGACCCCCGCTTTCCGGTGTTCCGGTCGCCGCGCGGCGGTCAGTATACTTACCATGGTCCGGGACAACGGGTCGCTTACGCCATGCTGAACCTCTCGGCGCGCCGCCGCGACGTCCGGGGTTTCGTTGCAGCGCTCGAGGACTGGATCATCGGCGCGCTCGCGCAATTCAATGTGCGCGGCGAAAGGCGTGAAGATCGCGTCGGCGTCTGGGTCGATCGAACGGCGCCGGGCGAAGCGCGGCGGGAAGACAAGATCGCCGCGATCGGCGTGCGCTTGCGCCACTGGGTCAGCTTTCACGGCATTGCGCTCAACGTCGAGCCGGAGCTTTCTCATTTCGGCGGCATCGTGCCTTGCGGGGTCACCGCGCCTGGCCTTGGCGTCACCAGCCTTGTTGACCTCGGCCTTCCGGTGACGCTCGCCGACGCGGATGCGGCCCTTCGCGAGTCGTTCCATTCTGTTTTCGGCCCGACGATCAACGCAGCGCCGCCCGCCGGCAAACCGAAGGATTTCCCATGAACGAAAAAGTCGTCATCACCGGCGTTTCCGGATTCATCGCCCGCCACATCGCCCTCGCTTGCCTTCGCGAAGGGATGTCCGTGAAAGGCACCGTTAGGTCGCTCGATAAGGCCGACGCCGTGCGCAACGGGCTAGCCGCCCATGATCCCGCCGCCGCCGATCCTGCGCGCTTGTCATTCATTGCAGCGGATCTTACGGGGGATGCCGGCTGGCGCGACGCGATGACGGGCGCCAGCGAGGTGCTGCATGTCGCTTCCCCCTTCCCGATGGCGCAGCCGCGCGACCGCAACGCGTTGACGCCGGCCGCAAAAGGGGGCGCCCTGCGCGTCATCAACGCCGCCCTCGACGCGGGCGTTCCGCGGATCGTCATGACGGCGTCCATGGTGACGATGATGTACCGTCCCGGCCGCCCGGCGGTGTTTCCGGTCGAAGAAACCGACTGGACCGACACCGGATGGAACGCCCTTTCCGCCTATGTCGTCTCCAAGACTGAGGCGGAACGCGCGGCATGGTCGCTGGTGACGGAGCGCGGCGCCAAGGACCGTTTTACGACCGTCCATCCAGGGCTTGTCGTCGGGCCGGCGCTCGACCGGGACTTCGGCGCCTCGATCGAACTCGTCCGTATGATGATGACTGGCGCCTATCCTGCGATGCCCCCGGCGGCCTACCCTGTCGTTGACGTGCGCGACGTCGCAGACCTGCATGTCGCGGCGATCCGGCGGAAAGAGACCGGCGGCCGGCGCCTGATGGCGGTCGGGGGCGTCATGGGCATGGCCGAGATGGGCGCAGCGCTGAAGAAGATCGCACCGGATCACGCAAAGAAGGCCCCGACCGCGACGCTGCCGTCCCTGGTCGTAAGATTGGCCGCCATGGCCGACCGAAATCTCGCTGCGGTCATTCCGGACCTTGGCGCGCGGCCTGACCCGCAGGCGGACTATGTCGCCGCATTGGCGGGCGTCGCGGCGCGTCCGGCCAGAGACGGGCTCGCCGCGACGGCGCGTTCGCTCGTGAAAGTGGGCGCCGTCTGAATTTTCCGTAAGAGAAAGTTTGCAGACATTGGGCGCTGCGCCGCATATGATAAGGTTTGGTACTTCAACCTCGGGGCGATTTCATGCGTCTTCTAACCGTATCTCTCTTCGCTTTGTCGAGCGCCGTAACTGCGTCTGCGCAGGAAAGCGCGCCTGCCGCCCCGTCCGCGCCGGCGGAGCACTCCGCGGCGCCGCCGGTGAACGAAGACGAGATGGCGGACCTCCTTAATTCGCGGCAGCAGATTCGGCAAGGCGTGACGCTCACGCGCTCCATCGACGGAACGGTCGTCGAGACGCGGACCGAAACCCTCACCTATTCGCCGGACGATCCCCTGCGGGGGAGCGAGGCTGCGATGTCGCCGCTTGAAAGGCTGAAGGCCGAGTTCGCGAGCGACGCCCTCACGCGAAAGGAAGCGTTCGAGGAAGCCAAGCTCGACTTCGTCATCGCGGATCTCAATCGCGACGGAAAAATGGACGAGAGCGAGTTCGTCTTTCTGGTGAACGGCTGGCAGGACGCGACAGTGACCGGCTCAGGGCGGGGACGCTTCGTCGATCCGACGCCGCATGCCGATGAAGCGGTCGCCAAAGCCGAACATGAAAGCCAGGCGCGCGCGAAATTTTCCTTCATCGCCGGCGGCTCGGCGACGGTTAGCCGTAAGGATTACATGCGCGAAGTGCTCATCGACTTCGACGCGCTCGACAAGAACGGCGACGGCGTCTTGACGGGCGACGAACTGCTGAACTTCCGCATCGCCAATCGCGGCGAGTCGATCGCCGATCAGCCGCAAGTTGACGCCGCAAGCCTCAGATAGCGCGCAGCGTCCAGATACTCGCGCTTCATTCCGCGCGCGCGGGCTTGCGCCTCCGCGTCCCAGCCCCACTTTTCCGCCTGAAAAGTCTCATCGACTCGTGAGGCGTCGAAAAGGTCTTCAGGGCGAAAGGCGCCGCGCCCCATAGCGAGCGCGATGACGGCCGAGCCTGCAATTTCGGCGGCAGTCTTCATCGCCAGCAGCGACGCGGCGTCGGCCGCCGCAAGCAGATCGGCGGCGCGATCAAGCGATGCTGAGGGCTGTTCAATATTGGCGACACCCGCCGCAGACTTGAGCGCAACGCCTTCTGAAGCCGCCCAGGAGAGCAGCGGGTCCCACAGCGCCGTTTGACGCGCCGCAAGTTCAGCCGGCGCCGCCGCACGGTAACACAATAAATCCGAACGCAGGAACGCGAGGATTGCGCTGCGCCAATGATCCGCGTCGGCTGCGCCGCGATCAATCATCGTCATCTGGAAGCGCGTCATCGGCATCGTAGCGAAGTCGATGACGTCATCTTGCGCGTTCCACTCCTCCACGATCGCATCAGCGAGCGCGCGCGACGTCGCCGACAGCTCTCGGCGCGCGGAAGTTTTCGCCGGCTTGCCGTCAAGGAGGATAGCGCCGCCATCGTGCAGTGTCGCGGACTTATAAAACCGCCTTGGAAGCGCGGACGGATTAGCGCCGAGCTTCGTCACTTCTTTTTCTTCCAGGGAAGAGAAGGCCACACGACCCTGGCGTCCGCGTCGAATTCAAAAAGCGTGAAACTCGAACGCATCGCGCCCGTAAGCGGCGCAGTAAGCGTCAGCGCTTTCCCGGTCTCCGGGTGCGGAAACGTCATCGACCGGCAAAAGAGATGAAGCCCTTCGCCTGCTCCTTCGATGCGGGCGCGCGGGCCGCCATATTTCCGATCCCCGACAATGGGCGCGCCGATCGCCGCGCAGTGAAGACGAAGCTGATGCGTGCGCCCCGTTACAGGTTTCAGCGCGAGAAAGGTCACCGGTCCGGCGCCGTCGAGCGTCATGTAATCAGTGATCGCTGACTTCGCTTCTTCTTCGTCGGCCGGGGCCATCTGCTCGCGCTGGCCGTCACGGGTCCACACCATCTTCTTGGCGATCGGCAGGTTGATCGTGCCTTCACGGTGTTGCGGCGCGCCGGCGCAGAGCGCCCAGTAGGTCTTCTCTACGCCGCGGCCCTGAAACGACTTCGAGAGCGCCGCCGCCGCGCGTCGCGTCTTGGCGATGATGAGCAGGCCGCCCGTGTCCGCATCGAGCCGGTGAACGAGGCGCGGACGTTCCCCGTCCTTCTCAAGCGCCGCGAGCATGCCGTCGACATGCTCCCGCGTCTTCGTTCCCCCTTGCACGGCGAGGCCGAACGGCTTGTTGAGCGCGAGGACATGATCGTCTTCGAACAGCGTCATCCGGCGTAGAACCGCGGCGGCGTCCTTGCGCGGCGCGGGGGCCGACCGTTCGGGCGGCGGGGCCGCGTCTATCGGCGGTACGCGGATCGTTTCGCCAGCCTCGACGCGCCGGTTGGCTTTGACCCGGCCGCCATTGACGCGCACCTGGCCGGTGCGCAGCAGTTTTTCCAGCCTGACGTGATTGAGACCGGGAAAATGCGTCTTGAACCAGCGATCGAGGCGCAAACCGTCGTCCTTCGCCGCGACAGTGATGGTTTGAACGCCGGTCATGAAAGCGCCTTTCCGGCTGCGAGCCCGGCGGCCAGCGACGCGATCGACAGGGCGACGGAGGCAAGCACATAGACCCCTGCGATCGTCAACGACCGGTCGCGCCAGAGCGTCACCGCCTCCAGTGCAAAGGCCGAAAACGTGGTGAATCCGCCAAGGACGCCCGTCGCGGCGAAACTGCGAAGCAGCGCCGATTGCGGCTCGCGCGCCGTCAACCACGCGATCAACAACCCCATGGCGAAGCAGCCGGCCACGTTGACCGCGAGCGTGCCCCAAGGGAAATTCGGGCCGAGCAGCCGCATCGAGGCGACGCCGACGCCATGGCGCGCCATCGCGCCAAGCGCGCCGCCCAAGCCGATAGCGATCCAGACCTGTCCGCCGGTCATCAATCCTTGTCCGTCCGATCCCGAGCCAGCCATAGCCTGACGCCCGATTTGGCGGCAACGCCCATTCTCGCCTGCTTGAGGGCTATGCCGGCGGGTCAGTCGTTCTCGCGCGGCTTGCGGCGGGCGTCCCAATAGGCCAGCCGCTTTACGATCTCACGTTCGAATCCAGTCTCGCGCGGTTCATAGAATTTCCGGCGCGCCATCCCGGGCGGAAAATAGTCGAGGCCGGCGAAGGCGTCCTCCTCGTCATGGTCGTAGGCGTATCCCTTAGAATAGCCGAGCGTCTTCATAAGACTTGTCGGCGCATTCATCGCGTGCATCGGCGGCGGAAGGGAGCCGCTCTCGCGCGCCGCCGCTTTCGCATCCTTGAAGGCGATATGTGCCCGGTTCGATTTCGGCGCTGTCGCCAGATAGGCGACCAGCTGTCCGATCGCGATCTCCCCCTCGGGCTGGCCGAGCCGCTCAAAGGCTTCGGCGGCGCTGATCGCGAGCGGGAGCGCTTGCGGATCGGCGTTGCCGACATCTTCCGAGGCGATGACGATCAGCCGGCGCAGGACGAAGCGCGGATCCTCGCCGCCGACGATCATCCGCGCCGCCCAATAGAGCGCCGCATCGACATCGGAACCGCGGATCGACTTCTGGAGCGCGCTCGCCAGATTGTAGTGGCTCTCCTGCGCTTTGTCGTAGACGGGCGCGCGACGCTGCACGAGGCGCGAGAGCGCATCGACGTCGAAGGCGGCGGCGGGCGCTTCCCCGAAAATTTCCTCTGCGAGCGTGATGAGGAAGCGCCCGTCGCCGTCCGCCATGCTGACGAGGGCTTCGCGCGCCTCGGCCGTCAGCGGCAGGTTCCGGCCGACATGCGCCTCCGCTCGGCGGAGCAGGATTTCAAGCGCTGCTGCGTCGAGCCTCAAGAGCGTAAGAACCTGCGCGCGCGATAGCAGGGCGGGGTTCAGCTCGAACGAGGGATTTTCCGTCGTCGCGCCGAC
>CAZNXR010000151.1:0-6031 GCA_964576815.1 uncultured Caulobacterales bacterium
CCGAGTTTCGCCTGCACGATCGCGGCGGTCGCGGGGAAGGTGAGGTCGGGCGTCGTCGTGGCGACGATGATGAGATCGATGTCGGCCGGCGTTCGCCCCGCATCTTCAAGCGCCGCGCGCGCCGCGGCGACTGCAAGGTCGGAAGTCCGCTCGTCGTCATCGGCGATGTGACGTTCGCGAATGCCGGTGCGATCGCGGATCCACTCGTCGCTGGTCTCGACGAGATCGGCGAGGTCATGATTGGTCATCACGTCTTTCGGCAGGTAAGATCCGCATCCGGTGACGACGGTGCGCAGGGTCATTCGGCGGCCCTCATCGAGTCGCCGGGTGTCGCGGTCGGCGTCTCGGCGCGGGCGCGCACAAGGGCGACGGTCTCCGACACCTCCCGCCTGAATCCCTTGCCGACAAGGGTCGTCGCCATCTCGATCGCGCTTGCGACGCCGTTGGCGTCGGCGCCGCCGTGACTCTTCACGACCACCCCGTTGACCCCAAGAAACACCCCGCCGTTGACCGAAGACGGGTCGATCTTCTCTTTAAGCTTTTTGAGGTCGCCGATCATCAAGAGCGCGCCGGCCTTGGCGAGCAGCGAGCCGGTCAGCGCGTCCTTGATCCAGCCGCCGACCAGCCGGGCGGCGCCTTCAGCCGTCTTCAGCGCGATGTTTCCAGTGAATCCGTCGGTGACGACGACGTCGGCGGCGCCTTCCGAAATATCGTTGCCTTCGACAAAGCCTATAAACGCCATATCCGGGTCGGCTTCGCGCAGCGTCCTTGCAGCCGTGCGAATGAGCTCGTGTCCCTTCAGCTCTTCGGCGCCGACATTGAGCAGGCCGACGGTCGGTTTCGCCTTGCCGGTCAGCGCACGGAAAAACGCTTCGCCCATTATGGCGAAAGTGACGAGTTCGCGCTCGTTCGCTTCGACATTCGCGCCGACATCGAGCACGACGACGCGTCCTCGCGGCGTCGGCCACAGCGCAGTGATCGCCGGGCGATCAACGCCGTCGATCATGCCAAGCTGCATGCGCGACACCGCCATCAATGCGCCGGTATTGCCGCCGGAGACGACCGCGCGGACGCGGCCCTCTTTCTGCGCTTCGATCGCCTTCCACATCGAGGTGTCGCGGCCGCGCCGAAGCACGTGCATCGGCTTGTCGGTCATCGCCACGCTCGCGGTGCAATGCTGGACCGCGGCGCCGGCGAGCGCGCCGTGCTCGGCGATCAACGGCTTCAATGCGGCTTCATCGCCGAAAAAGGTGATGGCCGCTTTCGCACCCGAGCGCAGCGCGCGCGCCGCGCCCTCGACGAGCGCTGCAGGCCCGGCGTCCGCGCCCATGGCGTCGACGCCGAGGGAGATAAAGCCCCTATCGTCAGACGATCCGGTCAACTGGGTTGGCGCTCCCGGCGCGGCGAGTTCCAGCCGCGCTTATGGGTATGTTCAGGCGTCACGGTCAACAATCCCCTTAAGACCGGAGAAAGGCGACAGGTTCACAGGATCGCGATACCCCTCGGCAAGGCTCTTTGCGCCTTCCTTACGGGGGTGCGGGGTGAGAGACACCGACAGGTGCTGGACCAGGATTTCCGTGAGGTCGAGCGTGTCGCCTTCTAGCGGTTCGCGCGCCAGTTCACCTTCGCCGTCTACCGCATCTTCTTCGAAATCCCGCTCAAATCGGATCGTGTAGCGCTCATCGACCAGCTCAACCATCGGCTCCATGCTGACGACGCAAAGGCGATCGACGCGGGCCTTGAGATGCAACATCAAATCGACGCCGCCGCCAAACGGGGTCAGGACGAAGTCACCCTCAAGCGCCGCGATGCCCGGCTCGCCGAGTCGCTCGGCGAGCGCGCGGCGCGCCTGTTCGTCTGGGGCAAGACGGAATAGATTCTTGCCGCGGTGCAGCGCAGCAATCTCAATTATCGTCGGTGCGCTATCGGTCATCTGCAAGCGAGCCTTCGATTTCGCCGCTCAGCTTCACAAGTCGAGTGACGGCGCCGGGAAGATCGTCGGCCGGCGTTTCCGCCAAGAGCCGGTCGGCTTTCAACATATAGTCGGCAAGCGGTTTTGCGCGCTCAGCCGCCGCACTCTCGAAGACGTTGCGCGCAAGCGCGGTTGCAAGCGCGTCCGCGCCATCCCCAATGGCCTTTTCGTAGGCGCTGGCGCGGCCGTAAAACGCTTCGGCAAGGCCCCTGATCTTGCGTCCGATCGACAGGTCGCCGACGCCAAGTTCGCGCATTGCATGATCTAGCCGGCGAAAAAACGCCTCTTGCATGGCGACCGATAGCCGGTCGCTGGCTGGCGCGTCACGCTTCAGCCGCCGGACCAACAGGAACATGTGAAGGGCGAGTATCTCGAACCGGCCCTCAGTAGTGTCCGGGGTCCCTGCGCGAGCGTAGAATTCCGGCTGGCGCGCCTGCTCATTGAGCAACCCAAAGAGGGTTTCCGCTTGGCTTTGGGTCTGATCTTTCCTAAACCATCCGGCGATCATGGGGCGGGTCCTGACGGCCATGCGCGCCGTGACCCAAGTGCTGGCGGCTTTGAGGAACAAGAGCATGAAGTTTGGTAGCGTTTTGGCGTCACTCGCGGTTCTCGCAAGCCTTTCCGGTTGTGTCTCATATCGCAGCGCCCACGGTTACGTTCTTGAGCGCGGTGAGACCGAGCTGACAGCGAAGGCAGGCGTCGATACCAAAGAGAGCGTGCTCGCGAAATACGGCGAGCCGTCGATGATTGGAACCTTCGACCGTGATCGCTGGTATTATCTCTACAGCCTCGACGCGGCGCGCGCGTTCTTCAAGCCGAAAGTTACGGCGCGGACGGTTATCGAGTTCCAGTTCGACGAGGCGGGCAAAGTCGCTTCGGTGAATGAAATCGGCCTTGCCGACGGCGTCGATATGAAGATGGCGTCGCGTGAGACCCCGACGAGGGGCAAGGAACTCGGGTTCTGGGAGCAGCTTCTCGGCAACGTCGGACAGCTGCCGGCGGGCGGCCTCGGCCAGCAGCAAGGCCCGCCGAATTAGGCCGCGGTTCACCGCCCCCCTCGCTTGCGGTCGGCGTTCATCCATTTGATGAGCGGCATGGCTGGAAGCGCCCAGCCGATTCCTGCGGCCGCGTAATAAGCCAACTGGATCAGCCAGTGTTTCGGCACGAAGTCAGCAATGACGATGGCGCCGAGCACATAGGCGACAAGGCCGGCAAGCAAGGCGGCCGTCCCCACCAGCTTTTTGATGCGCGGGCTCATGGAATGCGCTCCGCGACGGCGCGCCGCACGCGCCGCCGGCGAAGGAAGCCTAAAAGCCGCTCATGATTTCGAGAGTCGGACATGAAAATCGCGCCGTCGTCCTCTGGCTGATGGGCATGTGCGCGCTTGTCGCGCTGATGATCATTGTCGGCGGGGCGACGCGACTGACCGATTCCGGCCTGTCGATTACCGAGTGGCGTCCCATTACAGGCGCTATCCCGCCGCTCAACGAGTCCGACTGGAACTCGGAGTTCGAGAAATACAAGACGATCCCGGAATATCATCAGGTCAATCTCGGCATGTCGCTCGCCGAATTCAAGACGATCTACTGGTGGGAATGGGGTCACCGTTTTCTGGGCCGCGTCATCGGCGTTGCATTTCTCTTCCCCACGATCTTCTTCGCGGCGACGCGCCGGATCGATCGCAAACTTGGAGTAAAGCTCTTTGGCCTGTTTCTGCTTGGCGGACTGCAAGGTGCGCTTGGGTGGTGGATGGTGTCGAGCGGCCTGACGGAGCGTGTCGATGTCAGTCAATACCGACTTGCCGCTCATCTCGGCCTTGCGCTTCTGCTTTTCGCGGCAATGCTGTGGATCGCGCTCGACCTCTCGTCGCCGCCGGCGCGCGGCGCGCGGCATCGGCTCGCGCCATTCGCCATCGCTCTGCTCGCCGGCGTCTACTTGCAGATGATCCTCGGCGCGTTCGTCGCCGGCCTTCGTGCAGGCCGCGTCTACAACACCTGGCCGCTGATGGAAGGTCGCTTCGTACCCGAGGCCTATTTCGACGGGGCGCCGCGATTTCTCGATCTCTTTGAGACGGCCGCCGCCGTGCAATTCAATCATCGGCTTGGCGCCTATCTCCTGTTCGCCGCCGCCGCCGCAATGCTGATCGCCGCGCGAAAATCGCTTCTCGAGCGCCGCGCTCGGATGCTGTTTGCGGTCGTTCTTGCGCAAGCCGCGCTCGGCATCTGGACCGTTGTGGCCGGAACGCCGCTTGCGCTGGGACTGGCGCATCAGGCGATGGCGCTTCTTGTCCTTTCGGCGGCTCTCTACCTTGTTCACGGTTCGATGACTTCGATCGAGATGACGGCCTCCTCAGGGGGTTCGCCCTTGGGTGAGCGTGGATTGGGCGCCGCCGGCACGGGCAGCGACAACGCGCCCATGACGCCGTTCCAGGGAACAAGTCTCACTGGCGCGCCGTCGCCCGATGTGACGACAGCAAGCGCGCCGTCGCGATAGACGCCGCCGTAGTTCGCTGAACCTATTTCGATGCGGCTCGCAGTTTCGACCGCCGCAAGGTCGAACGTGGCCTTCACGCGCACTGTGCCGACGGCGTGCCCGTCGCTAGCGTCGAAGAGCCTGATCGACCCCGTTTGTCCTTCAAGAAGCGCAACATGAACTGCGGGTTCGCCCGATTCAGCGCGACCGACCGCGAGAGCGCTGTCGGCGGGCGATATTTCGGCCGGCAATGCGATGCCAAACACTGTGCCTGTGCCCGTATCGATGCGACGTATTGCGCCATCTCCGCTGACGACAACGACATTATCTGTGAGCGGATCGACATGACAGGCGATCGCGCCGTCCGCTCCGGCGACCCTGACCGGCCCGCCGAGCACGGCCGGGCTCGACGTAACGGTCAACGCCCGCGACGAAACCTCGCCGCCGGCGATTTCATAAAGAACAGGCTCGGCCCCTCCCTTGATGCAAAAGACAGGTCTGTCTGCTGCGGCGTCAAAAAATCCGTGCGGCGCGGCCGACTTGCCGTCCGCCGCAAAAGTGAAGAGACGATAGGCGCCGTCGCCGGCGGCGATGAGATAGCCGGGGGACGACTTCCCAGCGTAGAAAACTTCGATCGTGTCGGCGCCGCCGGGAATCGAGAACGTGCGGTCGCCCGTTTCCACGGCGAAGGCCTCGATGACGGCGTCGTCGACGGTGAGAACGAGGCTTTCAAACGCGACGCTCGGGTGCGACCAGAACGCGACGTCGTTCACCTCTTCGCCAGGGGCGCCATAGGAATCCGCCGCGCTAACCTCGGCGGCTGGCGCTGATCTATCAGTTCCGGGTTCCGGCGCCGCAGCCTGTCGTTCACAGGCGGAAAGGAGGGCGGCTGTTATCAGTACGGCGATGTAGCGCATGGAAACCCCTAATCGGCGCAGACCTGATAGCAGATTTCGATGGATACGGTACGGACGGGGCAGGCCGCTTCGTTACGTGGTAACAAAATACCACACGCCTTTTTCTTCGATTTCAGCGATATTTCCGGCGCAACCCGTTGACGTAGTCGGCTCGGCAGGATATCCGCCGCCTCCGAAATGGCCGGGCAAGGGCGCATTAGCTCTCCCGGTCAACTTTTGATCGAAGGAAGCCGGCCATGAAGACCTATTCCGCCAAGGCCGCGGACGTTGACAAGAAATGGGTGCTGATCGACGCCGAAGGCCTTGTTGTCGGCCGGCTCGCCTCTGTCATCGCGATGCGCCTCAGGGGCAAGCATAAACCGATGTATACGCCCCATGTCGATTGCGGCGACAATGTTATCGTCGTCAACGCCGACAAGGTGGCCCTCACCGGCGACAAGCGCAAACAGCACAAGTTCTTCTGGCATACCGGTTACCCGGGGGGCATTAAGGAGCGCCGCGCGGAAGAAATTCTCGACGGCCGATTTCCGGGACGTGTGCTTGAAAACGCGGTCCGGCGGATGATGCCGAAAGACAGCCCGCTCGCCCGCGGCCAGATGACGAATCTCAAGATTTACGCCGGGCCCGATCATCCGCACGCTGCGCAAGACCCGAAGAAACTCGACGTCGC
>CAZNXR010000152.1:0-1582 GCA_964576815.1 uncultured Caulobacterales bacterium
CGGATATTCTGGCCTATGACCGGTTCGGCCGTCCGCGCCGATTCGGCTCGCGGCGGCACTACTGTTTTTCGTCCGCGCGCTATCGCGAGAAAGCCGCACGGATCGTCGAGGCGATGGCGGCGCGTTACGGCCGGCATGACTCCGTCATCGCGTGGCAGACCGACAATGAATATGGCTGCCACGATACGGTGCGGAGTTACTCGCCCGAAGCCGCGCGCGCCTTTCGCATCTGGCTGCAACGCCGATATGGCGACGTGGCGGCGCTCAACACGGCTTGGGGCGCGGTGTTCTGGAGCCAGGAATATCGGTCGTTCGACGAGGTCGACCTCCCGAACCTTACGGTTACTGAAGCAAACCCCAGCCATGTTCTCGACTTCTACCGCTTCTCGTCCGATCAGGTCGTATCGTTCAATCGTCTGCAAACGGACATTCTGCGCCGCCTCTCGCCCGGCAAGCCGGTGTTCCACAATTTCATGGGCTTCTTCTTCGACTTCGACCATTTTGCGGTCGGCGCCGATCTCGATTTCGCGGCGTGGGACAGCTATCCGCTCGGCTTTCTCGAAATTGCGCCATTCCCCGCCGAGGACAAAGTCCGTTACCGCCGGCAGGGCCATCCCGACATCGCCGCCTTCCATCACGATCTTTATCGCGCGGCGGGGCGCGGACGTTTTCAGGTGATCGAGCAGCAACCGGGCCCGGTGAACTGGGCGCCGCATAACCCGGCGCCGCTCTCCGGCATGGCGCGGCTGTGGGCGCTTGAGGCCGCGGCGCACGGCGCCGACGCCGTCAGCTATTTCCGTTGGCGCCAGGCGCCCTTTGCGCAGGAGCAGATGCACGCAGGGCTCCTGCGCCCCGACGACAAACCGGCGCCCGCCTATGAAGAAGCGCGCGCGGCCGCGGGCGATCTCGCCGCATTTGAAACCGCAGCAACGGCCCCGGCGCCGGTTGCGCTCGTTTTTTCCTATGACGCGCACTGGCTGTTCGAAGCGCAGCCGCAGGGCGCGGCGTGGTCTTATTCGGGCCTCGTCTTCGAATGGTACTCGGCGCTGCGGCGTTTCGGGCTCGACATCGACATCGTGCCGCCGGAGGCGCCGCTGACGGGCTACAAGGCGGTGTTCGTTCCGTCGCTGCCGATCGTCGAGGCGGCCTTTGTCGAGCGCGTGCGCGCGAGCGGCGCCATCGCGCTGTTTGGTCCGCGCACGGGATCGAAGACGGCGTCGCTCACCATTCCGCCGCAGCTGGCGCCCGGCGAGTTGAGGGCGCTGATCCCGCTCACGGTCACCCTTGTCGAGAGCTTCCCCGCCGACCATCGCGAAGCGGGAACCTTCAATGACGGCGCGGTCACCGGGCGCATCTGGCTCGAGCATGTCGAAACGGCGCTGGCCGCGCTTGCAGTGCGCGACGAAGGCGGCGGCCTCCTTTACCGGAACGGCAAGGCGCTCTACCTGACGACGGTTCCCGATCACGGCTTCCTCGCCGCGCTCTTCTGGTCGATCCTCGGCGAGGCGGGCGTCGCCATGACGCCGGTCGATCCCGATATCCGGCTGCGACGGCGCGGCGATCTCGTCTTCGCCTTCAATTA
>CAZNXR010000152.1:1592-5947 GCA_964576815.1 uncultured Caulobacterales bacterium
CGAAGCCTGCGGTGTGCTGTTGCCGCGCGATTCCGACATGCAGGCCGCCTGGGCTGGCGAAGTGGTCGCCGACTGGCAGGCACCCGGCGTGCTGCGGCGCGGCGATCTCGTCTTCGCCTTCAATTACGGGCCCGAGCCGCGGGACGTGTCGGTGCTCGCCGACGGCGCGGCGTTCGTGCTCGGCGACCGGCTGGTTGAGCCGGCCGGCGTCGCCGCCTGGCGGCCCGCTTGAGCCGGTTGAAATGAACTTTCATCCGCACATCCCCGCGCAAGCGGGCATCCAGAGCCCCAGAGCGCGATGCTTTGAGCCCGTGGATTCCTGCTTGCGCGGGAATGATCGGGGAGAGAAAGCTCGCGATTAACTTCCTACGCAGTCCAATTGAAAACGGCGCGCCGTTGAGCGCGCCGTTTTCATTGCAAAATTGAAAAGATCCGGGACCCTACTGCGGCGGCGCGAAGCCGTTTTCCGAGCCCCAGAGATACCAGTTATCGACGACGGTGCCGGTCAGCAGGATGCCGATGCCGCCCGTCAGCGTGCAGAGCACCGCGAACCACCACGCCCAGCGATGGATCGACTCCATCGTGGCGTTGAAGCCCATCGTCCATCTCCAGAAAAGGGCCGCACGCTCCGACGCCGTGCCGCGGTCGGTGATCTGCTCGATCTCGCGTTCGCCGCCGAAGCGGCTGACGGCGAGAATGGTCGCGCCGTGCATCGCAAAAAGGAGGGCCGATCCGTAAAGGAAGACGATCGAGAGCATGTGGAACGGGTTGTAGAAGAGGTTCCCGTAGATGAGCGAGAAATTGTTGGTCCACTCAAGGTGCGAGAAGATGCCGAAGGGGACCGCTTCGCTCCAGCTGCCCATCATGATCGGCCGGATGAAGCCGAGCACGAGATAAAGCCAGATCGCCGACGCGAAAGCCCACGCGACATGCGTGCCCATGCCGAGCTGGATAGCGCGGCGATAGGTTCTGACCCACCACAGCAAGATACCGGCGGTGAGAAAGAAACCAGCGATCAGCCACCAGCCGCCCTCATTGAGCGGCGGGAATATTCTGAGGCCATGTTCCGGCAGCGGGGCGTCTAGCGAAAGCCAGGCGAGCTGGCCGACGAACTTGATCGGATCCCAGTTGACCGAGGCGAGCATGTTGAGCCCGATGATCTCGATCGCGAAGAAGAAGCAGATGAGCGACGCGACGCCTGTCCAGCCGAGATAGATCGGCCCGATCTGCGCGTCGCCGATCTTGCCGAACAGATAGGAAAAGCCCTTGAGCTTCTCCCGGCTCCAGTCGCCCGCGGGAAGCGGGACGCCCTCATCGAAGTGGCCGCGGAGCTGAACCTGCGTGAAGATGTTCTGATATTCCGACATGGTTCGTTATCCTTCTAATTCCAGATCGGAATGTTCTTCCACCAGTTCCACCACTCGACCCATGAGCCGTCGTAGAGGGGACCGGAGATGACGATGCAGACCGCGCTCCAGAACCCGGCGCTGAGCGCAAGGAAGAGGCCGAGCCGGTGGATGCCGAGCGTGCCGATCGAATAGCCGAGAATGTCGCGGAAATAAGTGTTCTCGTGTTCGGGCGCCTTCACCTCATTGCCCTTTTGCGGATTGACCGCGGAGAGCACGAGCGAGCCGTGCAGCGCGAGCGCGAACGTCGTCGTGAAAAAGAACGTGATCGCAATCATGTGCGCCGGATTGTAGTGGAAGTTCACATAGGTGTAGCCGACGGTCGACACCCAATCGAGGTGGCTCATGATTCCGTAGGGAAAGCCGTGCCCCCAGGCGCCCATCAGGAACGGGCGAATGACGACGAGGGTCACATAAGCGAAAATCGCGACGCCGAAGGCGATCGGAACGTGAAGTCCCATGCCGAGCTTGCGGCTGATCTCAACTTCGCGCAGCGCCCATGAGCCGAAAGCGCCTATCGCGCAGATGGTGATGATCTGCCAGAGCCCGCCCTCCGCCATCGGCGCGAGCGACAAGCCGTAACTGATGTCCGGCGGATCAATTGATAGAAGCCAGGGATTCCAAACCCCTTCCATCGACGCGCCCCAGAAGATGAGCGCGGTGCCGAGAACGGAAAAGAATGCGGCCGTCACGCCGAAGAACCCGACATAAAACGGCCCGACCCAGAAGTCGAAAAGGTCGCCGCCGATCAGGGTGCCGCCGCGCACCCGGTATTTTCGTTCGAAACTTAAAAGCGCCATGGCCAGATTCCTTTTCGCCCTGATGGCAAGGCCGCGACCATCGCCGCCGCATAGGGGCGCGCAATCGCAAGAAGTGGTCGATAATCTTTATGCGGAACGCAACCAAATCCCGATATCCGGCGCGCGAGGTCCTGGAAAGGACCGCGCGCGCCGAATGGCGTCGCCGCCTTAGGTGACCTGTTCGATCGACTCGATCGACGCGGACGCCGAAGGCGCCGTGCCGAGCCAGTTGAAGCGCGACGTGCTGAGCAGAATGAAGTGAATCAGCAAGGCGAGCGTGAACAGGAACAAAACAAGTGCGATCAGCGCGCGGCGCGGATCGAACAGAAGCCAGACTTTCCACATGGGACGTCTCCTATCCGATTAAAGTCGAAAGATAAGTCCCAGCCAAACGCACGCCTTCCTCAAGCGAGGAATAGCCGTTCGGCCCCGGAATCCACGGGCGCCACATCCACACCAGGAAGTGTGCGATGATGGCGATCACCGTGAACATGATGAAGCTGCCCATAAAGATTTTATGGAACTCTTGCGCTTCAGACGCCGTCAGTCCTGACAGCGAATCAGATCGTGATGGGTCGGCCATTTAATTTCGCCTCCTATGTTACCATCAGTCTCTACCGCAACTCGGCCCTGCGGCTCTGGGCTTGTCGTCTTCGGCGCGGACATCGCCGATAGTCTTCAGGCGTAACGCAACTCGATGCGCTTCCTGGGGCTGTCCGTTCACCCCATGAAGATCCAAGGCGCGACGTTGCGCGCCGCCGTCATCGCCTCTTCGAAGACGGAAACGCGCGCGGCGTTCCGCTCGAGCGGGCGCAGGCTGCGCGGCAGACATCTGCCGATCAGCGCGACGGGAAGAAAAAAGAGGAAGGCGATCGCGAGATAGAGCCGATATTCGAACCTGTCGCGCGGCGCCGCATCGGGAGAATGTTTCATGGCTGTCGTCATCTCTCGCTCTCCTCAAAAACTCATGCTGCGCGCGCTGCGGATGCAGCCGCTTCAATTCTTGCGCGCGTCACAATTGTTTCGCCGGCCGCGCGCGCGGCGCGCTCGACCGCGTCGCGCAGCGACTTCGCCGCGGAAATGCGCGTCAGCACCGGATAGCGTTCGATCTTCCGCTCAAGTTCGGCGCTCGCGTCCGCGTCCCAAGCCATCTCGCGATGAAGGCGCGACGGCGTCGCCTCGGCCTTGTCGAGCTGCGTTGCGAGCGGAAGAATGTGAAAAAGGGCGTCGAAGAGCGCGTTGCAGAATTCCTGCACGATGTATGTGGCGCCGGCGTAGCCCATGAAGGGCGTGCCTGTCGCTCGGCGGATGACGGCGCCCGGAAAGGATGCGGGGATGTAAGCGGCGGGCCGCCCAGTCTCGGCCGCGTACATGCGCTCATTATAGCTGCCGAACACGACGAACGGCATTTTCTCGTGCATCAGCGCGCGCACAGCGTCGTTATCCGTCTTGGCGCCCGACTTCCGCGGGACGGCGAAGGCGCAAGGCATGCCGAGCTCGGATTCAAGGAAATTGCGGACGCCGCGGGCGTAAGTCTCGTTGGCGACGATGGCGAAATTCGCCGTGGCGAAGAAATCCTGCGTGACCGAGCGCCAGAGATCCCAGACCGGCTTGATCGTCGTGTGCTTTTCGCGCTCGATGAAGGGTTCGGGATCGAGTCCCGTCAGCTCGCCGAGCTTTCGAAGGAACGCCGTCGTGCTCATCAGGCCGATCGGCGCCTGAAGGTAAGGCTTCTCCAGCGCCTCGCAGAGCAGGCGGCCGTACTCGCGGTACATGCAGATGTTGACGTCGGCGTCGATCAGCCGGCGCACGTCGGCGAGATGGCTGCCGAGCGGAAACTCCATGTTCACTTCCGCGCCGACGCCTTCAACAAGGCGGCGCATTTCGGCGAGATCGGACGGCGTGTTGAACATGCCGTAGGCGGGACCGATGATGTTGACGAGCGGCTTTGCGCCTTCCTTCTTCTTCATCGGCTTCGGATTGCGGCCCTTGCTGCGGCCGTATTCGGTCCACAACCACAAAAGCGCGCGGTCCGCCGACTGCCACTGATCCTCGTCGATCGTGCGCGGCAGGAAGCGCTGGATGTTGGAGCCTTCCGGCGTCACGCCGCCGCCGATCATCTCCGCGATCGAGCCCTTGACGACGACGG
>CAZNXR010000153.1:0-5919 GCA_964576815.1 uncultured Caulobacterales bacterium
GATCGACATCGACAAGAACAAGATGCTCGCCTCGCAGATGCGCATCCAGTCGGTGCCGACGGTTTACGCCTTCCTGCAAGGGCGGCCGGTCGACGGCTTTCAAGGCGCGGTTCCGGAAAGCCAGGTGAAGGCGTTCATCGACCGCCTCACCAAGGCGGCGAGCCAACTAGGGCCGGGCGCAGGGCACGATGACGCGCTCGACTTGAAGGCCGTGCTCGACGCCGCAGATGAGGCGCTGGCCGCGGGCGAGGCCGCCGGCGCCGCGCAGGCCTTCGCCGAAGTCGCGCAGATCGCCGAGGAGGCGGGCGATGAACACTTCCTGCGCGCGCTTGCCGGGCTTGCGCGCTGCCGCCTGGCGACCGGCGATGTCGCCGGCGCGCGCGAAGCGCTGACGCTCGCCGCGCCGGACAAGCAGAACGATCCCGCCTTCGCCGCCGTCAAGGCGCAGATCGATCTTGCGGAAAAGGGCGGCGGCGACATTGCGGCCCTGCGACGCAAAGCTGAGGCGAACCCCAAAGATAATGAGGCGCGTTTCGCGCTCGCCGAAGCGCTCGCCGCGGCGGGCGACATGGGCGGGGCGATCGATGCGCTTCTCGCCATGGTGATCGCCGACCGCACCTGGAACGAGGAGGCGGCGCGCAAGAAGCTGTTGCAGATTTTCGAGGCCCTCGGCCCGAAACATCCCGATACGCTGTCGGGACGCCGGCGCCTGTCGTCGGCGCTCTTTTCGTGACGGCGCCGGCGCGCGAAACGCTGCGGCGCAATCCGCGCGAATTGCCCGCGGTCATCCCGGTGTTTCCGCTGACCGGCGCCATTTTGCTGCCGAAGGGGCTCTTGCCGCTCAACATCTTCGAGCCGCGCTACCTCCGGATGATCGATGACGCGCTCGGCGGCCAGCGCATCATCGGCATGATCCAGCCGCGTGAAACCGAGCCTGCGTCAAAGCCGCCGATGTACGACGTCGGCTGCGCCGGCCGCATCACCGGCTTTCAGGAAACCGGCGACGGGCGCTATCTCATTTCGCTGAGCGGCATCATGCGCTTTCGCGTCGCCGAGGAACTCGGCGCCGCAACGCCCTATCGGCAAGTCCGGGCCGACTATCACGCCTTCGCCGGCGACATGCTGGAAGACGCCTCGGCCGCACGCATCGACCGCGAGCGCCTGTTCGACGCGATGCGCAGCTACTTCACCTCGGAAGGGCTGTCGACCGACTGGAAGGAAGCCGCAGGCGCGCCGACCGAAGCGCTCGTCAATTCGCTCGCCATGGGCTGCCCGTTCCAGCCGAACGAGAAACAGGCGCTGCTCGAAGCCGGCGACATCGCCGACCGCACCGACTGCCTCGTCGCGCTGATGCGCATGAGCGTCGGCGACCCGCCGGCCGAACCGACGCTGCAATAACCGGAACCCCGCCATGACGACCGACGCCGCACCGACCGCCGACCTCGACCCGAAGCTTCTTGAGATATTGGTCTGTCCACAGACGAAGGGCCCGCTCGTCTACCGTAAGGAGGCCGGCGAGCTTCTGTCGAAAAAGGCCCGCCTCGCCTACCCCATCCGCGACGGCATCCCGATCATGCTGATCGATGAGGCGCGGGCGCTGAGCGATGAAGAGGCGAACGCGCTGGCGTGAGGGCTTCGAAAAACTCCGTGTACGGTTCCCTCGCCTCCCCCTTGCGGCGAGGTCGAAAGTCGCGTCAGCGGCTTTCGGGTGGGGGAAGGTCTCTCTCAACCCATCGATCACGTTATTGAAGGAGTGAAACCCCGCCCAAAACCGCTGTGCGGTTTTGGCCTCCCCGCAAGGGGGAGGCGAGGGGCGCGCCGGAAACGCCCTTGTGACCGCCGCCGCAATTTGGCCCGCCCCGCCCCTCGCTTTCGCCATCGCGCTGAAGAGGATAAGGGAGCCGAACTGGGTTGGAGGATCGAATGATCGCCGGGCTATTCACATCCGCCGCGCTCTTCTGCGCCGAGGCGAGTTTTGCGGTCGCTGCGCCTGTCTCGGTTGCAGCCATCGCCGCAGCGGCGGCGCCGGCGCCCGTCATCGTCGCGCAAGCGCAGGCAGCGCCCGCGCCAGCCTCCGACATCGCCGTCTCCAGGCCGGCCTCAAAGCTCGCTTTCGCCGATCTGTCGGACCAGGCGGTCGCCGATGCGGCGCTGAAGTCTGTCGAAGCGATGACGACGCTGTCGGCGAAGTTCCGCCAGACTGCACCGTCGGGCGCGGTCGCGACCGGCGACGTGAAGCTGCGCCGCCCCGGCCAGGCGCGCTTCGACTATGATGCGCCCTCGCCGATCACCATCGTCGGCACGGGCGGCGTCGTCTATGTCGAAAACACCGATCTTGAAACGACCGACAGCTACCCGCTCGGCAAGACGCCGCTGAAATTCCTGCTGGCGAAGCGGATCGACATCGGCGACGCGGCGCTCGCCGGCGTCGAGCGCTTTGAAGACGCGGTCGCCGTCACCTGGACATCGACCGAGACGGAAACCGAGGGCGCGCTGACGCTCTATCTCTCCGCGCCCGATCTCACGGTGCGCCAATGGGCCGTCACCGACGCGCAAGGCGGCGTGACGCTCGTCGAGCTTATCGATCCAAAGCTTGGCGAAACGCTCGACAACCGGCTGTTTCGCGCGCCGGACGCCGGCGGCGCCTTCATTAGAAACTAGTAAGCCGGTCCGAAATCACCCCGGATTCGATCACGAACGCGTTGGTCAAGGGGTCACACGCAAGCTTTTTCTGAATTTAACTATTGAAAAGTCGGCGGATGCGGCGTTAGAGTAACAGTGTTGAGGCGGCACTCTACCGGACCGGCGTTGCCCCCCCGCTAGCAGGTTCGGTCGCCGCCTTAACCGCCGGAATATCCCCTCCCGGCGTAGGCGCAACAGCGCAGCTTGGCGCCCGGTGCTGTGTTCCAGCACCGGGCGCTTTTTTGTTTCCCGGCGGGCGCTTACATCGAGGCTCTATGGATGACGCCGATCTTGAAGGCCTGGAGCGCGAACTGCCGGCGCTCGCCCGGGTGCGCCGCTTCGCCCGGTCGCTCGAAGGCCTGCCCTGGTTCTCGAATCTGGGCGAGCCGATGACGCCGGGCGCGCGCGCCGCAACGAGGTCCTACGCCGACGGGCTCGGCTTCCCGCACGCCGACGTTGCGATCCTCGTCGATTGGGAGGATGCGGCGGCCGCGGCCGAGCACAATGACTGGAACAGCCCCGCCTGGGAGGCGGAGGAGCTGCTGCGCGCGGACCTGACGACGCGCGCGCTCGATGTCTTGTCGGAAGATGCGCTGAAGATCGCGATGGCGATGATCGCCGAGCGGATCTCCGAACCTGCGCGCGAGGCGATGGAGCAGGCGAGCTTCATCTGGGACGTCGAGGATGAAGCCCAGCAGCAGCTTGCGGTCGGCGCCGCGGTGCAGGCCGCCCATCAGGCGATGCTCGTCCTCATCGCCGCGATCGACCCCGGCTTCGACGCCGAAGATCATCCGTTCACGGCGAAATTCCGCCTGTTCGAATTCGGAAGATGGCCCGTGGGGGTGACGGGGTCGTCGGTGAATGTGTTCTGAAGGCGTAGGGCGTAGGAAGAAAGCGAGCCTTCCACTCGCTACCCACCCAAAACCGCCTCCCCGATCAGATAGACCCCGAAAAACGTCAGGATCAGCATGAAGCCCTTGCGGAATTTTTCTTCCGGCATGGCGTTGAGGGCCTTCGTTCCGAACGTCGTGCCGGCGAAGCCTGCGGCGATGATCGCGGCGAGCAGGATCGCCCAGTCGGCATAGGCGAAGCCGACAAACCCGAAGGCGAGCGCCTTCAGAAGGTGCTGCGCGGTCATCGCGGCGGCGTGCGTCGCCGTCGTCTTCAGCTTGTCGAGCTTGGCCGCGCCGACCATCGCCGCCGCGATCGGGCCCGTCGCGCCGACGAACATGGAAAGCACCGCGCTCGCCGCGCCGGTCAGCGTCCACGTCTTGACGCCCGGCGAAAAGCCCTTGGGCTTCGGCCCCCAGACGGTGAGCAGCACGAACACGCCGATGACGAATTGCAAGACGCGCTCGGGCGCCTCGACATAAAGCCGCGCGCCGATCAGCGTTCCTGCGAGCGATCCACCGGCAAACCACAGCGCCATCGGCCAGACGACCGCGGCGCGCTGGAGATAAAACCGCCCGGCATTCGATCCAAGCTGGGCGAGGCCATGCACGGGTATGACGGCCGCCGGCGGGAAAAGAGCGCCCATGACGCCGAGAAGCGCCAGCCCCCCGCCGAGGCCGAACGCGGCGGTCAGCGCCGAGGTGAAGAAACTGGCGATGATGACGATGATCGCAGCGAACGGGCTGACGGCGTCGGGGAGCATGAGGGAGCGGCGGGTGATCTGCGGTCCGGGGGACTTTTGTATTGCGCCCGGTCGCGCAGCTTGCCAATCACTGACCAAGGGCCGCCCGTCACCGTCCATTCATCATGAAAATCGCCACCTGGAACATCAATTCCGTCCGCCTCCGCCAGGACCAGGTCGTGCGCTTTCTGGAGGAGGAGGCGCCGGACGTTCTCTGCCTGCAGGAAATCAAATGCCGGAACGACCAGTTTCCGGCCAAGGCGTTCGGCGCGGCGGGCTATGCGCATCAGGCGGTCTCGGGGCAGGCCGGCTATCACGGCGTCGCCATCCTCTCGAAAACGCCGCTGAAGGAGATCGAGGCCGAGCAATATTGCGGCAAGGACGACGCCCGCCATATCGCCGCGACGGCCCTCGGCGTGCGCGTCCATAATTTCTACGTGCCGGCCGGCGGCGATATTCCGGACCCGGACGAAAACGACAAGTTCGCGCACAAGCTGCAGTTCCTGAAGGACCTGCGCCAGCGATTTTCCGGCCGCGGCCGGTCGCGAAAAAAGGAGGTCCTCGTCGGCGATCTCAACGTCGCCCCGCGCGAACATGACGTCTGGTCGCACAAGCAGTTGCTCGGCGTCGTTTCGCACACGCCGGTCGAAGTCGGGCTCCTCGACGGCGCCGTCGCCGCGGGCGCATGGACCGACGTTGCGCGCGCCCTGATCCCGGAGCCTGAAAAGCTCTACACGTGGTGGTCCTACCGCGCCGCGGACTGGCGCGCGTCGAATCGGGGGCGCCGGCTCGACCATATCTGGGTGTCGCCCGCGCTGGAGGATGCGGCCCTCGCCGGCGGCGCGGGGGCGATCCGCTTCCACGACCGCTGCCGCGGCTGGGAACGCCCCTCGGACCATGTTCCGGTGACGCTGGCGCTGGAGTTGTGAGGCGCTTGCCTCCCTTGAAATGGGAGGGAGGCCGACATTCCTCTCACGCAAACCTCCCGATAACCGCCGCCAACTTATCGACTTCTTCTTCCTCCGTATAAAGATGAACGGAGAAGCGCAAGCCGCCCATGCGCTCGTCATGCGCGATTTTTTCCTCGGCGAGCGCGGCGCGCGCCTCCTCGAAGCGGCGCGGGCGCAAAACGACCGCCGATCCGCGCTCGCCGCGTTTTGCGTGCGACAGAACCGCCTCCGCGGGCAGACGCGCAAGGAGCCGGTCGAGCAGCGTCTGGTTTCGCGCCTCGATCGCGGCGGCGCCCGCCGCGCTGATCGCCTCGGCGCCGGCGCGCGCGAGGATATAGGGCGCGACCGAAGGCGTGCCGCCCCAGAAGCGGCCGGCGCCTTTCGCGTAACGGAAGTTTCGAATGTCGAATTCGAACGGATTTTCGTGGCTGAACCAGCCGACATCGGCGGGCGCATAAGCGTCAGCAATCTCGGGATTGACCCACATCCACGCCGCGCCGGGGCCCCCGCATAGATATTTTATCGACGTGCCGACGACGAAATCGGCGCCCCAGGCGCGCGCTTCGACCGGCAGGGCGCCTGCCGATTGCGCGACATCGACGATGACCGTCGCGCCCCTCGCTTTCGCGCGCCGGACAATCTCGGCGACCGGCG
>CAZNXR010000154.1:0-5918 GCA_964576815.1 uncultured Caulobacterales bacterium
TGGGTAATTCCCGTTGACAATGCCTTAATTTCGACGTAACTCTATAACATCACGAGATTGCGGCGACCTCTCCTCGCCGCCGGGGTCTCCCCCCGGGTTTTCTGGTCACGTTGCGTAGAGTTCCGGTTGCGTATCAGGAACGGACGGCGGCAAGTCCCCCATAGCCGCCGTCCGTTTTTTTGTGCGCCGCGAAAATCCTCCAATTGCCAGCCCCAATCCGCTCTGCTAGGCCGCGCGCTCCTTTCGGGAGGCGGGGGCAAAGTCCAGCCCCGGCCGCACCGCAAGGCCTTCGCTAACTTTGGAAGGACCCCATGGCGAAAAAAGTGACTGGCTCCCTGAAACTTCAGGTGCCGGCCGGTGCGGCGAATCCCTCGCCCCCGATCGGTCCCGCGCTTGGCCAGCGCGGTCTCAACATCATGGAATTCTGCAAGTCGTTCAACGCGCAGACCCAACAGCTGGAAAAGGGGATGCCGATTCCGGTCGTCATCACCATTTTCTCCGATAAGTCGTTCACCTTCGCGATGAAGACGCCGCCGGCGGCCTACTTCCTGAAGAAAGCGGCGAAGATCGAAAAAGGCGGCGCCGCCGCCGGGCGCACGATCGCCGGATCGGTGAGCGAGGCGCAGTGTCGCGAAATCGCGCAAACGAAGCTCAAGGATCTCAACACCAACGATCTCGACGCCGCGACCCGGATCATCATGGGGTCGGCGCGCGCGATGGGTCTTGAGGTGAGGAGCTGATCGATGGCCAAACAGGGAAAACGGATCAAGGCTGCGCTCGCCAATGTCGATCGCAACAAGGCTTACTCGGTGACCGAGGCGGCGAAGATCATCAAGAAGAGCGCCACCGCGAAGTTTGATGAAACAATCGAGATCGCGATGAATCTCGGCGTCGATGCTCGGCATGCGGATCAAATGGTCCGCGGCGTCGTCTCGCTGCCGCACGGCACCGGCAAGACGGTGCGCGTCGCGGTGTTCGCCAAAGACAAGAAGGCGGATGAAGCGCGCGAAGCCGGCGCCGACATCGTCGGGGACGCCGACCTCATGGAGAAAATCCAGGGCGGCTTCATGGAGTTCGACCGGGTCATCGCGACGCCGGACATGATGGGTCTCGTCGGTCGTCTCGGCAAAGTGCTCGGCCCCCGCAACCTCATGCCGAACCCGAAGGTCGGCACGGTGACGCCGAACGTCGCGCAGGCGGTCAAGGACGCCAAAGGCGGCGCGGTCGAGTTCCGCATTTCAAAAGTCGGCAACCTGATCCACGCTGGCGTCGGCAAAGCGAGCTTCTCCGACGCGCAGATCGCCGAGAACATCAAGGCGTTCATCGAGGCGGTGCAGAAAGCCAAACCCGCCGGCGCCAAGGGCACCTACATTCAGAAGGTCGCGGTCTCATCGACCATGGGCCCGGGCGTGAAGATCGACATGGCGGCGGGCGCGTAAGCGTCACTTCGCAATTTGGAACCAGAAGAGCGGCGCCGCAATCGCCGCTCTTTTGTTTGTCGATGGGGAGCCCTCACTGAATACGCCGTTCGAAATACGAACGCAGTTCGAGCCAGTCGAGTTCGAGGCGATCGCCCACGCGGCGTAAGGTAAACGTATCGGGCCGGTCCATCGCGCTGAAGGTTCCGTCTTCCTGCTTCCAGAACTCGATCGGATCTCCAAACGGCGGATTATTGAGCAGCAACCGGTTTTCTTCGGCGATGATGTCGATGTCGAACAGACCGTCTTCGAAATCGCCCGTGAACGCCGCGCGCTCCGTTGCAGTCAGCTTCAGCTTTGCGAGCGGCGCCCTGGCCGGCGCTCGCATTAGCAACCGAACGACGGGCGCGGCGAGATCGGTCGCCCAGACCCAGCCGCGATTGGCGAGAATGACGAGCGTCATGTCATGATCGGGAAGATACGCCGCCCATGCGCCCCAGCCCTCTCCGCTGCCTGAATGGGAGATCGCTGCAAATCCGCCGATCGGATTGACCGAAACGCCAAAACCGTATGGCGGCGAATAACCCTTGGCGACTGGCGCGACTTCGAGCATCTCTGCCCGCTGATCTTCGTCCAATAACCGTCCCGAACCGAGCGCGCGCGTCCACTGCGCCAACGCCTCGGCCGACGCGCAGAGGCCGCCGTTTCCCGAATAGTTGGGCGCGAGGTTTGGCGGAAGCGACCATACCGCGCCCGTCGCATCATGTCCGGGAATGAGTTCAGCGGGATCGATCTCATTGCACGCGGCGATCGGCGCTATCTCGAACGGGTTGAGGACAAATGTCTTCAGAGCGTCGTCGAAGCTCTGCCCGGTGACGATCTCGGCGATGCGCGCGAGCAGCGTATAGTTGCTGTTGGAATAGGAGAAGCGAGCGCCGGGCGCGAACCGGCGCGGCTGCCGAGCGATTATTTCAACTGTGTCAGCAAGCGAGCCGGTCCCGCGCGGCGCATTGTCGATCGCTTTGATCTCCGGCAGTTCAATGAATTCCGGCAGCCCGCTGACCTGTCGCAACAGCGTGCGGACGGTCAGGGCGGGTTCAGCTTCGAATGCAGCGATGTAACGCCCGACGGGCGCGTCGAGATCGACCAGCGCTTGTTCGGCGAGGCGAAGAATGAGAACGGCGGCGAACTGTTTCGAAACGGAGTAGATGGGCTGAAACTGATCGGTCGGCATGGCATCGCCGGTTTTCGCATCCGCGAAACCGAATCCTTGCCGGTGGACAACCTCGTCGCCCTTCATGACGACAAGCGAAGCGCCCGGTATGTTTTCTTGCGCCATGTAGCTCAAGAACAGTTTACCGATTTCTGCGTCGATGTCGGGCGCTGATCTTGTCTGGCCGCAGGCGGCGATCATCAGGCTCGCTGCGCAGAGCCGGAAATGGCGAACGACTGAATCAGGTGAAAAGGCGGCGCTATTCATGGCGGAGAACCGGTTCGCTCCCCATTCATATCGAGAAACGCCGAACATGAAATGGTTGTGGTGGATGGGAACGGTGCGGCTCCGCCGCCGAAGCGCCGGGTCACTCTTAAGTTGGCCCCCTTGCTTTCCCCGGGTTTGCCTGTATGACCGCGCCCGCTGCCCGGTTAGCCGGGCGGCACCTGTCCAAGACTGCGGGCGCCCGGCTCGGGCTTAATCGCCCCGCATAGACGGAAGAAAGACGGATCACCGGTTCCCCGGCTAAGGCAGGGGCAGGGCGCGATCCCGATGACCTTCTGGGGCAGGCTCCGGCGCGTGGCGCGGGGCCCTCGGGTTCCACACCACCGCCAATCAAGACGTGCGCGGACGCGGTGTCTGCGTGCGAACCGGCCAAGATAGGGACCATCATCCGATGGAAAGAACCCAGAAGGCGGATCAGATCGAGTGGATCGGCAAGGTGTTCGACAAGAACGCCGTTGTCGTGATGACCAATGGGGGCCTGACGGTCGCCCAGATGACCGAGCTGCGCGGCGAGCTTCGCAAGGCGGGCGCGAGCATGAAGGTCGTCAAAAACACGCTCGCCAAGATCGCCATTTCCAAGACGCCGGCCAGACAAGTCGCTGACCTTTTCAAGGGACCGACCGCGATCGCCTATTCGGAAGATCCGGTCGCGGCGGCGAAAGTCGTCGAAGCCTACGCCAAGAAGAACGACAAACTCGTCATTCTCGGCGGCGCGATGGGCGCGGAAGTCATGAATGCGGCGGGCGTCAAAGCGCTTGCGGCCATGCCTTCGCGCGAGGAGATGCTCGGCCAGATCGTCCAGACGATCATGTCGCCGGCGGCGAACCTCGTCGGCGCGATCACCGCGCCGGGCGCCCAGCTCGCTGGCATCATCGAGACCCTTGAGAAAAGAGAAGCGGCCTGACCGGCGGCGACGTGAACATCTGACCCGAACCTGTTGAAACAAGGAACCGAAAATGACTGACCTTAACAAACTCGCCGAAGAACTCGTCGGCCTCACGCTCCTCCAGGCGGCCGAGCTGAAGACCATCCTGAAGGACAAGTACGGCATCGAGCCGGCGGCGGGCGCGGTTGCGGTCGCGATGCCGGGCGCGGGCGGCGCTGCCGCCGCGGTTGAAGAGAAGACCGAATTCAACGTCGTTCTCGTCGAAGCGGGCGCGAAGAAGATCGAAGTGATCAAGGAAGTCCGCGCGATCACCGGCCTTGGCCTGAAAGAAGCCAAGGACCTCGTCGAGGCAGGCGGCAAGACGGTCAAGGAAGCCGTTTCCAAGACCGAAGCCGAAGACCTCAAGAAGAAGCTCGAGGCGGTCGGCGCCAAGGTCGAGCTCAAGTAAGCCAAGCCGCTCCGGCGCCCGGTTGGGCGCCGGGGGCGGCCAGTCGCGGTATCGGCGGCTGGAAAGAGTTTGCCGTCCAGGCCTCGGACCCCTCGGGAAATCGTGTTAGAATTTTCTTGACTTTTTCCATTTCGAGGGGTTGCGGGGCCCGGGCGACATCCCTATTAACGGCGTTCGCTGCGACGGGGGCGCCCGCCGTAGCCAGGCGATGCGGCGAGTGCTTCGGACAATTGAGAACTGAAAATTCGGATTAATCGACGCCCCGGGCGCCATTGAGCGGCCGTCAGGGGCGATTCGCGCATGCGCCGGGCTTCGCGATCCTGGCTGGCGTTGCGCGACCCATTAGGCGCGAGAGGCGGGCCCTGTCCCGCGTGAGGAAAAAAGATGGCGCAGTCTTTCGTCGAAAAGAAAAGAATTCGCAAAAGCTTCGGCCGCATCGGCGACGCGGCCCCCATGCCGAACCTCATCCAGGTTCAAAAAGATTCCTACGAGCAATTTCTCCAGCGCCGCATCCGGCCGGCCGACCGTCTCAACGCAGGCCTTGAAGCGGTTTTCCGCTCGGTCTTCCCGATCACCGATTTCACCGAGACGGCGGTTCTCGAATTCGTCTCGTATGAATTTGAAGAACCCAAATTCGACGTCGAGGAGTGCCAGCAGCGCGACATGACCTACAGCGCGCCTCTCAAGGTGACGCTGCGCCTCGCCGTATTCGAGGTCGATCAGGACACCGGCGCCAAGTCGATCCGCGACGTGAAGGAGCAGGAAGTCTACATGGGCGACATTCCGCTCATGACGGACAACGGCACCTTCGTCATCAACGGCACCGAACGCGTCATCGTCTCGCAGATGCACCGCAGCCCGGGCGTGTTCTTCGACCACGACCGGGGCAAGACGCATTCCTCGGGCAAGCTGCTTTTCGCCGCGCGCATCATTCCCTATCGCGGGTCCTGGCTCGACTTCGAGTTCGACGCCAAAGACATCGTCAACGTCCGCATCGACCGACGCCGCAAGCTGCCGGCGACGACGCTCCTCTACGGCCTCGGCATGGACCAGGAGGAAATTCTCGACAGCTTCTACGCCCGCGTGCCCCATCAGCGGACGAAAACCGGCTGGACGATGCCGTTCCGCGCCGAGCGCATCAAGGGCGTCAAGCTTGAACGCGACCTCATCGACGCCAAGACCGGCAAGGCTGTCGCCGAGGCCGGCAAAAAACTGACCGCCAAGGCGGCGAAGGAAATCGCCGAGAGCGGCGTCAAGCACCTGCTCCTCAGCGACGAGGAGATGGTGGGGCGTTACTTCGCCTCGGACCTCGTCAACTTCGAGAACGGCGAGATCTTCGCCGAGGTTGGCGACGAGATCACCGAAAAGACGCTGAAGCTGCTCGCCGAGATCGGCGTCGACGCCTTCGACACGATCGACGTCGATCACATCACGATCGGCGGCTATATCCGCAACACGCTCGCCGCGGACAAGAACTCGAACCGCGAACAGGCGCTGATCGACATTTACCGCGTCATGCGTCCCGGCGAGCCGCCGACGCTGGAGACCGCGGAAACGCTTTTCTACGGTCTCTTCTTCGATCCCGAGCGCTACGATCTTTCGGCGGTCGGCCGCGTGAAGATGAACATCCGTCTCGATTTCGAGCCGGAGGACAGCGTGCGCGTGCTG
>CAZNXR010000155.1:0-5914 GCA_964576815.1 uncultured Caulobacterales bacterium
GCCGTCGCGCGTCATCCGTACAAGGAGCGCCTATCTCTGTCCGAAGGCGGACGGGCGCATCGTCATTGGCGCACCGAGATCGCGGGCGAGGCGTCCATCAACGCCGATGCGGCGCGCGTCGAGCGCCTGAAAGCGGGCGCCGTGCGCGCCGTCCCAGTGCTCGCGTCCAGCGCAGAGACTGAACGCTGGGCGGGCCTGCGCCCGGCGACGGCGGACGGCCTCCCCATCATCGGCGAGGGGCCGGACGGGCCGCGGGGCCTGCACTATGCGCTCGGCCATTATCGCAACGGCGTCCTCCTCGCCCCGGCGACGGCGGCGATGCTCGCCGCGCATATCGTCCACGGAGCGAAGATGCCCGCAGCATTCAGCGCCGCTCGTTTCTCATGAAGAGCCTCACTCACACAGCACCGTCATCCCGGGGCTCGCCGAAGGCGAGAACCCGGGATCCATCTCCCGAACTTACCACGTGCGCAGCGGGCTCGGCGGGCTCTGGACCCCGGATCGCCTTCGGCGTCCGGGGTGACGGAATTAATCGACACCACCAGTTAGGAGTTTATTGACCATGACCTGCGAGCGTTTTTCCGAAGTCCGGATTGTCCGCCATGACTGACGCCATCGGCGCCGCGACGGCCGCGGCCAAAGTTTCAGTCGCCCTTAAAAAGGCGTCGGCCTCGACCGGCGTCGGCTTTGACTATCTTTACCGCGTGGCGGTGCGCGAAAGCGCGCTCAATCCGTCCGCCAAGGCGAAGACTTCCTCCGCCGCCGGCCTGTTTCAGTTCATCGAGCAGACCTGGCTCGCGTCCGTCAAAAAATTCGGCGCCAAACACGGGCTCTCTGCGGAAGCCGCCGACATCGTCAAAGGCGCGAACGGCCGCTTCACGGTCGCCGATCCCGCGCGCCGGCAGGCGATCCTTGATCTGCGTTTCGACGCCGACAAGGCGGCCGCGCTCGCCGCCGAACTCGCGCAGGAAAACAAGAAGGCGCTCGAAGGCGCGCTCGGCCGCGCGGTCGATGGCGCGGAACTTTATGCGGCGCATTTCCTCGGACCGACCGGCGCGCGCGCGCTCCTCTCCGCCGAAGCGGGCGCAAGCGCCGCGGCGCTGTTGCCGTCGGCGGCGGCGGCGAACCGGCCGGTCTTTTACGAAGGCGTGCGCGAGCGCACCGTCGGCGAGGTGATCGACAGTTTCAGAACGACGATCGGCGGGGCGAAAACCGCGCTCGCCGAGATCAAATCGGCGATCGGCGAGGGCGTCTCGGCGGTCGCGGGCGAGGTCTTCCGCGAAACGGCCGCTTTCAGCGCGCGCGCCGGATTACCGGGCTTGGAAACGAAGAGCCTGTCGCCGCTCGTTCTCGCGGTGCTGCAGGCGATCGACTGGCGCGGGCTGGAGCGTGACACGCGCGACGGCCGCGACTGACGTCATTCGCACGCCGTCAGGCCGTACCCATGCGGAAGTTTCGTGCTGGCGTCGCCGCAGGCGCCCTGCAATTGCGCCGGCGTCAAGCCGTTGGCGGCGGTAAGGTCGGCGCCTTGGAGTTTCGCGCCGGAGAAATCGGCGCCGGCGAGATCGGCGGCGGCGAACTTGACATCGCGCAGGCTCGCGCCGGTGAACTTCGCCGCACGCAGATCCGTGCCGGAAAAATCGGCGCCGTCGGCGACCACATCGACAAAGAGCCCGCCGGGCGCGAAGGCGCGCGTCAGGATCGCCTCCGTCAGCATCGATCCCGAAAGGCTCGCGCCCGTAAGATCGGCGCCGGTGAAATTGGCGCCCGAAAAATCGCCCGCGCGCATCGCCGCCTTGCCGAGCGCGGCGCCGGTGAAATCGGCGCCGGGCGCGGAGGCGGCGGTGAAGTTCGCCCCGGCGAGCCGCGCTTTCTGGAAATTCGGCTTTGCGCCCGTCGCGCCTTCGAACGAGGCCTCGTCGAGGAGCGCGCCGACGAATTTCGTCTCGTTGATTTCAACGCCGGCGAAGACGGCTTTGGGCGCCTCAACGCCGGAGAAATTGGCGTTCGAAATGTTCATCGACGCCGCGACCGCCGGGGCCTCGCCGCTGTCGCCGCCGCGCCTGGCGAGCCTGCCGATACTTTCATCGACCCTGCCGATCGCGCCGGAAAGATTGGGGGCGAGCCGGTCGGCGCTGTTCAGCGTGTTCGAAACGCCGCGGCCGAACTCGTCGATCACGTTCACCTTGCGCCCGCCCGTGCGCTCGCCGACGAGATTGGTGACGAGCGTGAACGCCATCACCATGAAAAGAACGATGAGAAGAATCATGCGGATCATAAAACACGTCCCCGCGCGACCGGCGCGCGCAAAGGCGGTTTCTCCGCCCTGCCTCATAATGGGCCGCGAAGGGCTGACGATCGCTTAAAACTCGGTTTCGATTTTATTAAAGCTGTCCGGTCTCGCAGCGCTTCACGAGCACCCGGTCGAGGCCCCGCAGCTGTCGCATCTGAGGCACGCGCCGGCGCGCACCAGCGTGAACTGTCCGCATTCGGGACAGGCGTCGCCCTCATACCCCTTGGCGCGCGCGCTTGTCGCCCGCGAGGCGGGCGCGGCGAGGCTGCCTGGCGGCGCCTTGCGGTTGACCGCCTCGGCGAGGCGCGCGACCTGCGCCTCGATCTCGGGCGGCGTGGCGGCGATCGCCTCGCTGACAGGTTTTCTCAAGCGGTCGAACTCGCCCCCGCGCAGCACGACGAGATTGTCGGTGACGGTCGAGCGCGAAAAGCCCTTGGAGATGAGGCGCGAGGCGTCTTCCTGCGCTTTTTCCCGGCTGACGCCGCGCCCGATCGCATCGACCGCCGATTCGGCGGGATCGACATGGGCAAGGTCCGTGCGGCCGAGATAGGAGATCGCAAGCTCGCGGAAAATATAGTCGAGGATCGACGTCGCATGCCGGATCTGGTCGTTGCCCTCGACAGGGCCCGACGGATCGAAGCGCGTGAAAACATAGGCGTCGACGAATTCCTCAAGCGGCACGCCGTATTGCAGGCCGAGCGACACCGCGATCGCGAAATTGTTCATCAGGCTGCGGAAGGCGGCGCCTTCCTTGTGCATATCGACGAAGATCTCGCCGATCTCGCCGTCGTCGAATTCGCCGGTGTGCAGGTAGACCTTGTGGCCGCCGACGATCGCCTTCTGGATGTAGCCTTTGCGCCGGTCGGGCAGGCGCCGGCGCCCGGGCGTGCGCTCGATGATGCGCTCGACAATGCGCTCGGCGACGATGCGCGAGCGCTCGGCGGCGGGCGCGGCCGCAATCGTCGCGGCGATGTCGTCGGCGTCGTCCTCGTCCTCGGCGGAAAGGAGCGTCGCCGCGAGCGGCTGCGAGAGTTTCGAGCCGTCGCGGTAAAGCGCGATCGATTTGAGACCCAATTGATGGGCGCGAAGATAGGTGCGCGCGCAGTCGGCGACGCTCGCCCGGTTCGGCAGGTTGACGGTCTTCGAAATGCCGCCCGAGACGAAGGGTTGCGCCGCCGCCATCATGGTGAGATGCGCGTCGACCGACAGCGACCGCTCGCCGATGCGCCCGCACGGCGTCGCGCAGTCGAAGACGGCGTAATGCTCAAGTTTCAGATGCGGCGCGCCCTCGGTCGTCATCGCGCCGCAGACATAGAGATTGGACGCGTGAATGTCTTCGTCCGAAAAGCCGAGATCGCGCAGCACCTGATAGCCGCTGGCGTGCAGCTGGCCGTCGGTGAAGCCGAGAATATGGCGGCAGAAATCCTCGCCGAGCGCCTCGGGCGTGAAAGCGAAAGTAAGGTCGAAGGAAAGCTTCAGCCGGTCTTCGAGCGCCTTCAGATGGCGCTCGGTGAAGCCTTCCGCGCGCAGCGCCTCAAGGCTGACGCCCGGCGCCCCGTCGAGCGCGCCGCGCCCGACGACATAATCGACGATGTCGGCGATCTCGGCTTCCTTGTAGCCGAGCGCGGAAAGCGCGGCCGGGATCTGCTGGTTGATGAGCTTGATCTGGCCGCCGCCGGCGAGCTTCTTGAATTTGACCAGCGCGTAATCGGGTTCGATGCCGGTGGTGTCGCAATCCATGACGAGGCCGATCGTCCCCGTCGGCGCGATCGCGGACACCTGCGCGTTGCGGAAGCCGTTGAGGCTGCCGAGTTCGTACGCTTCGTTCCAGATCGTCCGCGCGCGGTCGGAGAGCCCCTTCCAGAGAACGGCGCCGTGATCGAGCGAGACAGGCGCCTGCGCCAGGCCCTCGAATTCCCCGGCGGCGCGCGCGCCGAGCGCGGCGCGGCGGTGGTTGCGCAGCACACGGAGCATCGCCTCGCGGTTCTCGCGCCACATCGGAAAGGCGCCGATCGCGCCCGCCATCTCGGCGGAGGCGCGATAGGCCGCGCCGGTGAGGACCGCGGTGACGGCGCCGCCGATCGCGCGCGCCTCCGCGCTGTCATAGGAAAGCCCCGACGCCATGAAGAGCGCGCCGAGATTGGCGTAGCCGAGCCCGAGCGTCCGGTAATCGTAGGATTTCCGCGCGATCGCCGGCGAGGGAAACTGCGCCATGCCGACGGAAATTTCGAGCGCCACCGTCCACAGACGGCAGGCGTGCTCGAACCCGTCGGCGTCAAAGCCGCTCGCGGTCTTGAACTTCAGGAGGTTGACGGAGGCGAGGTTGCAGGCGGTGTCGTCGAGGAAGAGATATTCCGAGCACGGATTGGAGGCGCGGATCGCGCCGCCGGCGGGGCAGGTGTGCCAGGCGTTCGTCGTGTCATGGAATTGCAGGCCCGGATCGGCGCAGGCCCAGGCGGTCTCGGCGATCGCATCCCACAGCTTGCGCGCCTTTATCGTCCTCGCCGCCGACCCGTCCGTCCGCCGCGTCAGCGTCCAGTCGCCGTTCCTTTCGAGCGTCTCGAAGAACGCGTCGGTCAAGCGCACCGAATTGTTCGAATTCTGCCCGCTGACGGTGCGATAAGCCTCGCCGTCCCAGTCGAGATCGTAGCGCTCGACGCGCGCCGATTTCGCGCCCGCGCGCGCCAACTCGATCGCGCGGCGGATCGAGGCTTCCGGCACAAAGTCTTTCTTCGCCGCCTTGACGGCGGCTTTCAACGCCTCGTTCCTGCGCGGGTCGGTGCGATCCTCGCCTTCGATCGACCAGCAGGCGGCGATGATCTTCGGAATATGGTGCGCCAGCGTGCGGCTGCCGGCGACGAGCGCGGCGACTTTTTCTTCTTCCACCGCCTTCCAACGGATGAACGCCTCGATGTCGGGATGGTCTCCGTCGATGACGACCATTTTGGCCGCGCGCCGCGTCACGCCGCCGGACTTCACCGCGCCCGCGGCCGTGTCGCCGACCTTGAGAAAACTCATCAGGCCGGAGCTCTTGCCGCCGCCCGACAAAGGCTCGCCCGCGCCGCGGATCGCCGAGAAATTGGCGCCGGCGCCGGAGCCGAATTTGAACAGCCGCGCCTCACGCGACCACAAATCCATGATGCCGCCCTCGCCGACGAGATTGTCCTCGACCGACTGGATGAAGCAGGCGTGCGGCTGCGGGCGCTCATAGGCGTTGTCGGAGGCGACGACGGCGCCCGTCGCCGGCTCGACATAGAAATGGCCGTGGCCTTCGCCCTCGACGCCATAGGCCCAGTGAAGGCCGGTGTTGAACCATTGCGGGGAATTGGGCGCGCCGATCTGGCGGGCGAGCATCGCCTTCATTTCATCGACGAAAATCTCCGCCTCGCCCGCGCCGGCGAAAAGACCCGCCTTCCAGCCCCAATAGCCCCAGGCGCCGGCGAGCCGGTCGAAGACCTGCCGCGCGCTCGTCTCCGGCCCGAAGCGCTTTTCGGGGGAGAGCTTTGCGAGCGCGGCGACGTCCGGGGTGGAGCGCTGCAGGAAATCCGGCACGCCTTTTTCAGGGACGCGCTTGGTCGCCGCCGGAACGCCGGCCTTGCGGAAATATTTCTGGGCGAGGAT
>CAZNXR010000156.1:0-4686 GCA_964576815.1 uncultured Caulobacterales bacterium
CCATCGCGGCCGCGACCGCCTCGATCACCTCGGGGCGCACCGGCGTCGTCGCGTTATGGTCGAGATAATGGCGCATCAGCCCCTCGCTTCCGCCAGCCGGGGCTCAAGGCTCGCCATGCCGCCGATGCGGCCCGCGACGATGTCGTCGAGCGTCACCGCAAAGAGGAAGAGTTCGATCTGGCGGCCAAGCTCTTCCCACAAATCATGGGTGAGGCAGCGCGCGCCGTCGCCCCGACAGCCGGTCAGCGCGCCGCCGCAGGCGGTCGTGCGGATTTCCTCATCGACCGCCTCGACGATATCGCCGACATGGATCGCATCCGCGCCGCGCGCCAGCCGGTAGCCGCCATCCGGCCCGCGCGCGCTTTCGACGAGCCCCGCGCGGCGCAGCTTTGCGAAAAGCTGTTCGAGATAAGCGGTCGACAAGCTTTGCCGTTCGGCGATTTCGGGGAGCGACACGGCGCCCGCAGCGCCGAAGGCCGCGATGTCCGCCATCGCCTGCACCGCATAACGGCCCTTGGTGGTCAGTTTCATGTCTCGTCCTGCCAGGCTCGCCCTGTTGCGCCGCGGCAACGGACCGGCAGGAAATCCCGGCGGCACGTTCCCGGTATGATAAAGGCGCGGGCTTCCCGAGGGCCGCTCACGCGCAATCGGCCTCGACTTAGTAAACCCGAGTAAAATAGTCAACATTTGCCCGGCGCGCGACCGACACCCCAGCCGACAGGACGATCAAACATGCCCGAAGTCATTTTCGCCGGCCCGGAAGGCCGCCTCGAAGGCCGTTACCAACGCGGAACGGGAGAGAACCCGCCGGTCGCGTTGGTCATGCACGCGCACCCGCTGTTCGGCGGCACCATGAACAACCGCGCGGTCTATGAGCTGTACAACATGTTCCTGCGCCGCGGCTTTTCGGTGCTGCGGTTCAACTTCCGCGGCGTCGGCCGGTCGGTCGGCGAATATGACCAGGGCCAGGGCGAGCTTGCGGATGCAGCGACCGCGCTCGACTATCTGCAATCATTGAACCCGAATGCGCCCTTCGCCTGGGTCGGCGGATTTTCCTTCGGCGCCTGGATCGGCATGCAGCTTCTGATGCGCCGGCCGGAGGTCGTTGGGTTCGTTTCTGTGTCGGCGTCGGCCAATCTCTTTGACTTCACTTTCCTCGCGCCCTGCCCGTCTTCAGGCGTCGTCATCCATGGCGGCGACGACAAGGTCTGCCCGCCGGACGACACCCGCATCATGGTTGAAAAGACCCGCACCCAGAAAGGCCGGAAGATCGAGTTCCAGGTCATTCCGGGCGCCGACCACTTCTTCGAAACGAAGATGGACGAAATGGTCGTCGCCGCCGACGCCTATCTGATGAAGCGGCTCAGCCACTCCGAGCCTGAGGGTCCGTATCACGACTAAAGCGGCGCGCCGCGCACCCCGAACACTCATCCGATCTTTCTGACAGGGCCCCGTTCTTGCTAGATGACGTCCGGGGCAATTGCCGGGACGGAAAATAATGCAGGCGGGGCTATCGCAGTTGACGGCGCTCGGCGCCGTCAGGCTGACGGCGTCATTAAAGGGCGTCGCCGGTTTCACCGGATCGGGATCGGTGCGTTATGTCGAGACGGCGACCTGGCGCCGGCGCATCGACGCGGAGCTGTCAGGTCTTGCCGGTCTGAAAGCGGAATTGGTCCTGAACGGCGCGCCGTTTTGCACGCTCGACTGCCGCGACGGCCTCGCCAAGAGCAAATACGACAGCGCCGAGGGCGCCGGAATCCCAGCGCTCTGCGCGGGCGACGTCGTCGAAATCCGCCAGAACGGCGCCGCAATCCTCAGAGGCGAGCTTCAGCGCGCCTGACAGGGTGCGCCAGACAGCCTTGCGACCGACGTGAGCAAATTTTTCTTCCGCTCATCCCCGCGCAAGCGGGGGGAGCGCGCGACTCAATATGCTCGCACCTTGCTCTATCCCCGCTCGCTCTCGCGGTAGAGGCGGCCCATCAGTCCGGCCGAAACGCCGTAGGTGAAGAGCGCCCAAAGCGCGTTCGCCGCGATGCCGCTGATGCTGATCGCCAACGCGGCGGAGCGCGCCGCCCAGCCGCCTTCCGCCCCGCCGAGGCGCGCCGCGCTCTCCGCCGCGCCGAACAGCGTTCCGATGACGCCGGTCAGCAGCGAGAAAGCGATGGTGATGAGAATTTGCGCGCCGAACAGCAGAAGGCCGATCAGGAGAAACGCGGCGAGCAGCCTGAAAAGATTGTGCCGCCGCGTCACCTTCAGCGCGCCTGCGATCGCCATCGACCGGCGGCAGACCGCGACGCCGGCGTAAGGATAAAGCCTTAGTCCGGAGAAAATCATGACGGCGGCGCCGGCGGCGATGAACATCGCCCCGGCGAGCCCGTCCGCAAAAGCGCCCGCGCCGCGCGCCGCCGCGCCGAAGAGGGCGTTGTAGGCCGCGCCCGCCGCCAGGAAATAAGCCGCGACCGCGATGAACGCGCCGAGCCCGCGGCCGAGCGCCCCGATCCCGGCGACCTTGTCTTCGCGGCGCGGCGCGACATGGCCGAAAACGAGCGCGACGACCAGCAGCCCGATCCCCGCGGCCGCCGCGCCCCACACCTGCCAGCCGTAAAGCCAGCGCACGCCGAACCGGTCCGCACCGAGAATCACATCGACCGTATGCAGACTGTCGGCGTCGGGGAAGGCGGCGAACGGCGTCGTCATCGCCGACTGGATGAAGCCGAGGATCGCCGCCGTCGCGACCGTCACCGGCGCATAGGCGGTGACGAAAAACACGACGCTTGCGAGCGCGCCGGCGAGGAGAAACCGGATCTGGTCGGGGCCGAACGGCGCGCGGATGAACCCCGGCGCCGGCTTTTCGCCGAGACCTGCATAGCGCGTCAGCGGCGCCATGAACGAGGCGAGGAGAACGAGATTGACGGCGAGCGAGGCGCCGGCGATCGTCCACGCGGCGGCGGAGTTCGCGGCGATCCCTTGCGCCTGCGCCTGCTGCGAGAGGGCGATGACCTGCCCCCAGCTGGCGCCCGCGGCCGCGACATCGGCGAACGAAATCGGTTTGCCGTAGGCGAGCGACAACCACAGGAAAACGCTCGCCATGTTGAAGACGAGCATCAAGGTCAGCGGCAGCCACCCGACGCGCAGGACCACACCGAACCGGCGCCAGGCGAAATTGAGCGCCTCGGCCGTGACCGAAAAAATGCCGAGCGTCCCCGCGCTGCCCCGATCCATGCCCCGAACACCCCGCCGCGCGCGCCATCGGCCCCCGCCCGTGCGCATGGCCCCACGGTACAGGATAACAAGCGGCGGGCAACGTGCTTCATGGACGCTGATGCGCCCGTGCGGACAGGCAAGCGCGCCCGGCGCCCGAAAACCCCCTTAACCATCCATCCCGCTGATTTCGTTCCGAAACAAAAATCCGTCCCACCCCCTTCCCGAGGCTTTATGATGCCTCGATGGGCGCCTATCAGGGGCGCCGAGAGGATGGCGGATGACAATAGCCGGATCACTTGCGCAGCACGTCAAGGCGCGGCGCAACCTGACGGGGAACGCGGGCGGCGGCGCGGGAGCGGGCCGCGGCGGAAAAAGGCGCCTTTTCGGGCGGTCAAAATGCGTATTTTGCGGCTGGGTCCCGCCGGAAAGCTCGGGCGTTCAGGGACAGCTCCAACCGAAAAGACATCATTTCGCGTGCAACCATGACGCGTGAGATCCACGTCATCGGCGCCGGGCTCGCAGGATCGGAAGCGGCTTGGGCTGCGGCGGAGGCGGGCGCGCGCGTCATCCTTCACGAGATGCGCCCCGAGAAGACGACCGAGGCGCACCAGACCGGGAACTGCGCGGAGCTTGTCTGCTCGAATTCCTTCCGCTCGGACGATGTCGAAACGAACGCGGTCGGCCTTCTCCACGAGGAGATGCGGCGCGCCGGCTCGCTCATTATGACATGCGCCGACGCCCATCAGGTGCCGGCGGGGGGCGCGCTCGCCGTCGACCGCGACGCGTTTTCCGCCGCCGTGACGGAAAAGCTGCGCGCGCATCCGAATATTTCATTCGTACCGGGAGAAATCGCCGGGCTGCCGCCCGACGACTGGGCGAACGTCGTCATCGCGACAGGGCCGCTGACGAGCCCGTCCCTCGCGCGCGCGATTCATGCGCTGACGGGCGAGGACGCGCTCGCCTTCTTCGACGCGATCGCGCCGATCGTCCACCGGGACTCGATCGACTTTTCCGTCGCGTGGATGCAGTCGCGCTACAACAAATCGGGGCCCGGCGGCGACGGCGCCGACTACGTCAACTGCCCCATGGATAAAGATCAGTATGCGGCCTTTTACGCGGCGCTGATGGCGGCGGAAAAGACCGAGTTCAAGGAATGGGAGCGGAACACGCCCTATTTCGAAGCCTGCCTGCCCATCGAGGTGATGGCGGAGCGCGGGGTCGACACGCTGCGCTTCGGCCCGATGAAGCCGGTGGGCCTCACCGATCCGCGCACCGGGCGCTGGCCCTACGCCGTCGTGCAGCTGCGCCAGGACAACGCGCTCGGCACGCTGTGGAACATGGTCGGCTTCCAGACGAAGCTCAAATACGCCGCGCAAACGGACGTCTTTCGCCTGATCCCGGGCCTTCAGCGCGCGGAGTTTGCGCGGCTCGGCGGCATCCACCGCAACACTTTCCTCAATTCACCGAAGCTCCTCGACGAGC
>CAZNXR010000156.1:4696-5881 GCA_964576815.1 uncultured Caulobacterales bacterium
CTCAGGGCGCGCCCAGGCTTGCGCTTTGCCGGGCAGATCACCGGCGTCGAGGGCTATCTTGAAAGCGCGGCGATCGGGCTTCTGGCCGGGCGCTTCGCGGCGGGCGACGCGCTTGGCGCCCCGCCCGCGCCGCCGCCCCGCACGACCGCCCTCGGCGCCCTTTTGCATCACATTACAGGCGGGCACCTCGGCGGGGCGAAGGGCGCCTTCCAGCCGATGAACGTCAATTTCGGCCTCTTCCCCGAGATCGAAGAGCCGCAGACGGACGCGCAAGGCCGGCGCGTGAAAGGCAAGGAACGCGGGCGCGAACGCAAGCGCGCGCTGTCCCGACGGGCGCTGGCGGACCTCGGCCCCTGGCTGGCTGACCGCCGCTATGCTGCTGAATAATATAAGAAAAGGCCGCCGCGACCGAAGCCGCGGCGGCCTGCCCTTCCCACGGCTTGGGGGAGACTAGCCGCAGTGTTGGACCGTTGTTTGCCGTCCGCTGTCGAAGATCGAGGGAAGCAAATCCTGTGTGCGCTTTTGAGCACGCGTCCTAAAATCGCGAGGGGGTTTATAATCGCACTCCTTGCGCGTCAAGCCGGGATCGCTCAAACTTTGTTAAAAGATAACACACTTGTGAAGATTGGTCCGGGGTTTGGTGCAGGTCGAGGAAGAAAAACGCCGGGCGGTTGCGGAGATCGAGACCTACCTCGAGAGCGTGAAGGCGGACCGGCCGAGCGTCGCCGTGGCGAAGGCGCGCTCGCCGAAGGCCGCCGCGACGATCGCGCAGATCCTCGCCGCCGGGCGGCGGGTGTTCGTGCGCGACGGCCACGCCGGCCTTTCCTTGCGGAAAGTTGCGGACGAGGCCGGCGTCGCGGTCGGCAATGTCTCCTACTATTTCGAGACCAAGCGGGCGCTGATCGAGGCCGTGCTCTCGGAAG
Source organism: uncultured Caulobacterales bacterium (assembly GCA_964576815.1). Classification (GTDB taxonomy): domain Bacteria; phylum Pseudomonadota; class Alphaproteobacteria; order Caulobacterales; family Parvularculaceae; genus Amphiplicatus. The sequence continues at coordinate 5,620 of CAZNXR010000156.1, forward strand.
CGCTCGCCGACTATGTCGAGGCGCATATCCGGCATTTCGAGGCGGACAAGCAGTCGCCGCTCGAAATCCTGCTCAATGTCGTGACGTTCTATGTGTCGAACGCGCGCGAGAACCACGCGCTGTTCTTTCACATGTGGGGATTCGCCGCGAGCGGGCCGGAGGCGAAGGACCTTATCCGCCGCCTCTATCGCCCGATCGGGCGCTTCATCTATTTCCTCGTGCGCGCCGCGCGCCCCGACGCGAGCGACACGCGCGTGCGCGA
>CAZNXR010000157.1:0-5874 GCA_964576815.1 uncultured Caulobacterales bacterium
GATGGGTATTTTCCCAGAAGCCGCGAATGTCTTTGGCGCGCCAGACGAAAGGCTCGGCCAAAGCATCGGTGATCGGCGTGCGGATCTGAGCGGCGCGGTCGGCCTCGCTCGCGTAGAACCAGTCGAAATTCTCCCCGCCTTCGATATTGGCGGCGAGATAGGCGCGGGTCTGCCCGGAACGCCAGCCGGCGGCGAGGTCCGCATGGTCGAACCCGTCGCGCCAGTCGGCGAGCGGGGCGTATTGGTCGATGCCGATGAAGTCGACATTGCTGTCGGCCCACAAGGGATCGAGGTGGAAGAATTTGCCGTCGGCGAGCGTCACGCCCTGCCATTCCGACCAGTCGGCGCCGTAGGAGATTTTCGTCTGCGGTCCGACGATTGAACGCACGTCGGCGGCGAGCGTCTTCATCATCGGGACGGCGATGAAATTCCCCGCGGCGTCGCGCGTGCGCAAGAGCCCGCGCAGTTCCGAGCCGATAAGGAACGCTTCAACCCCGTCCGCCAGCACGCACAAATGCGCGTAATGGAGGATCATGCGCCGGAACGACCATTCGGCGGGCCCGGCATAGGCGACGATCCCGTTCGCGCGGGTGAAATGATGGGGCTGCGCGGCGCCGAAAAAGCTGGCGACCGCCGCGCCGGCGCCCGCGGCGCCGTCAGCTGCGCCGGCGGTGATGCGCCCGCGCCAGGGGAAAGCGGGCTGCGACGATGCGCCGTCGGGCGCAGGAAGACTGTTCGTGGGCGGAATATCCATCAGGATGAACGGGTGGAGCATGACGGCGAGGCCCTTCGCCTTCATCGCGGCGATCGCCTCGACGACGCCCTTGTCGTCCGGCGTGCCGCCATAGGCGGGCCGCCCGTCGATCTCAGAGACGAGCCGCGCCTCCGCGCGCAGGGCGCCGCCGCCGCGCCAGAGCGAAGGGATTGTCGCCTTTTCCGCGATCTCGGCGCCGGGCCGCAGCGTGCAGGAGCCGGCGCGCAGATCGTCGCCGAACCACGAGACGACGAGCGCGGCGGCGCCGAGGTTCGGCGCGGCGCTCAACAGGGCGTCGAGCGAGGACGAAAAATCGGTGACGCCGTCATTATTGTTGGCGTTCTCAGGGAGCGTCACGCCCTCCCCCGCCTCGCGCGTCACGCGCGTCGTTCCATAGACGAATTCGCCCGAGCCCGGGATGATGGTGACGGCGGCGAGCGCATTCTCGAGCGCAACGGCGTCGTCCTCGGCGAGCGACTTTTCGATTTCGAACGAGAGCTGCGGGATGCGGTTGCCGAATTCCTTGAGCGGCAGGTTCTCGAAGACGACATAGGCGAGGCCGCGAAAGGCGGGCGCGGCCCCTTCGACCGCGGCGATGAGATCGTCCGGGGTCTGATCTTCGGTCCCGCGATGAATGCGGACATTATGCCGCGAAATGTCGAAGGGCTTGCCGTCGGCGAAGACGCGCGCGACGCGGTCGATCGGCCCTTCTGAGAGGCCGACCGCGAAGGAGAGCGAATAGAGATATTCCCGAAGCGTCGTTTTCGACGCCGCGAGGCGGCCGCCCTTGCCGCCGGAGGATTCCGTCGTCTCGTTCAGCGTTTCGCGGAAATTGGCGGCCCAGATGAGCTGGCCGGCGATGCGCGCGCGCCCGTAAACGCGAGGAACGCCCGCCCCTTCGGTCGAGGACTGGATCTGGAAGCCTTGAAGGCGCGGGCCTTCGACGGTGCGCTTTCGCGGCCCGAAGATGAGCCGCTCGGCGGCCCCGGCTGCATAAGCTGCCGCGGTCGAGGCGACCGTCCGTGCAAGGATCGTCCCGAGCCCCGCCTTGGCGACGCCGGAAAAGGCGGAGCCCGCGGCGGAGAGAATTAATTGGGCCATTGGGAAACCCTTTCAAAGGCGGCGGCGCACTCCCCCCACCCGAAACCGCTGCGCGGTTTCGACCTCCCCGCAAGGGGGAGGTAAAGGGGCGTCTTTTCTTCGCCTCCCCCTTGCGGGGAGGCCGAAATTTGCATTGCAAATTTCGGGTGGGGGTAGGCCGCCAGCAGCGGCAGGCCGGCGTTCTTCATCCTTCAACTCCGGGAAATTCAAACACGCCGGCGAGGCGCTCGGTCCACCAGCGCGACAGCCAGCTCTCGATGACGGCGCGCCCGGCATAGGCGTGGACGAAATAATCATCGCTCACCGCGACGCCGCAATGTTTCGCAGGGCCCGCCGGCAGGATGCGGAAGATGAGGATCTGGCCGGGAAGGATCAGACCCTCGCCCGCGCCTGCGCCTTCGACCTCTCCCGCAGGGAGAGGTCGGCGAGCGAAGCGAGACGGGTGAGGGCCTTCCTTCAAATGCCTTCTCGCCGCCGACAAGAGCGGCTCCTCGCTCGCATGCGCCTCGTTCCAGTCGGGCGTATAGGGCGGCGGGGCTTCGGGCTCGGCGCCGTAAAGCTCGGCGTAGAGCCCGCGCAGAAGGCCGAGGCAGTCCGTACCCTGACCTTTTGCGGACGCCTGATGAACATAGGGAGTGCCGATCCACGCGCGCGCGGCGGCGGCGATGCGCGGGCGGGCGAGCAGCCTCTCGCCTGCGCCTGCGCCTTCAACCTCTCCCGCAGGGAGAGGTCGGCGAGCGCAGCGAGACGGGTGAGGGCCGTCCCTCATCGCCTCCCTCCATCGTTCTTCCCGGACTTCAGCGGGTAGGAGATCGCGAAATCGTCGCCGGGCATCAGGGGAAAGCCTCTGAAATTGATGAGGTTTGAAAACTTCGCCGTGCAGGTCTCTGCGCGCTTGTCGCAGCCCGCGGTCACGGCGAACGCATCGCCCGCCGCAATGGCGCGCCCCGAAGGGAGCCACAGGGACAAAGCATCGGCGCCTGCGTTCTTGTCATGCGCCTTGACCGCCGCGCGCGCGCCGGCATTGGCGCCGCCGGTCCAGAGGAGCGCGCCCTCCGCGAACCAGCCGGGCGCGAAGGGCCCGAGACCGCTGGCGAGAAAGCGCTGGTCGTCGAGCACGGCTGTCACCACCCCTTGCCCAAGAAACGCCGGCGCCGTGAGGTCGACGCCGCAGCGCGCGTCGCCGACGACCGCATCGCAGCCGCGCTGGAAGATGCGGCCCCCGACGCGGTCGAGGCGCTCGCTTTCCCCCCGTATTTCCGCGCGGAAGCGCGCGCCCTCGCGCGCGACCTCGCCGATGACGCCGCGCTTCAACAGCGCGCGCGCCGACACGTCCGCCCAGTTGACGCGCCAGATCTCGACGCGCGCCCCGTCATAGAGCCCGCCGGCGAGGTCTTCGGCCGAGAGCGCGTCATGGTCGAGCGCGCCGGCGATTTCGCTGTTGTCGACCGAAAGATCCGCGGAGGATTGCAGCATCGCGCCGTCGGCGCCCGTCTCAGGTGCGAAGACGCAGGCGTCGAAGGAAAGCGGCGCATCATGATCGGTGAAGCCGAGAACGGCGCCGTCCGCGCGCGTGATTTTCCAGCAGGTCGCGAGCGTCGTCGCGCCGGACGCCAGATGCGCGGCGAAAGAGGGAGCGAGCGCGCGCATCAGAGAAGGACCTCGATGAGCGGGATCGACGGGATGTCGCCGGCGCGGAACGCGGCGAGATTGATGCGCAGCGCATCGGAATCGAAGCGCGCCGGACAGTCGAAAAGATAGCCGGCGGTGACGACGGCGCCCGCCGGCGGGGCGATCGCGAAGGTGACGACGCCCGTCGTCTCGTCCGCGGTGAAGGCCGCCGTTTCGACGCCGCCGACGCCGACGCGCACCGCGCCCGCGGCGGGCTTGGCGATGCGCCGGCGATAGTCGGCCCCGCCCGAGGAATAGGTCTTGAACAGCGGGAAGTTGAGCGCGGCGCCGTCGCCCTCGCCGATCACCTGGTCGAAAGGCGTGATCGCCTTTCCGTAGGCTGAGGATTGATGATCGAAGGGATCGCGGAAGCGGAAGGCGTGCAGCCTGCCCCGCCGCGCCTCGAAGAAGGCCGTCACCTTTTCGATATCGGCCATCGACTTGACGCCGTAGCCGGCGTTCCAGCTGCGCCGCGAATGCGCCCATTGCGCGTTGCGCTGCTCATGGCCGGAGACGAGCGCGACGATTTCAGTGCGCCGCACCGGCCCGCCTTCGGAGTTGAGCGCGATGTCGAGCGGAAAAAGGACGTCGTGGAAGGGGGTCACTGATTTCTCGCTCCTCTGGCGATGACGCGCGCAAGGCTCGCGGCGATCTGGGTTTCGGAATTGCGGAACGAGCTTGCGTCGGTGACGCCGGGGAGCGTGATCGAGACGTTGACGCTTGCAGCGTTTCCCCCGCCGATGCGGCCCGAAGCGGCGGGGGTGAAGAGTTCGGGCCCGCGCTCGCCGACGAGATAGCTCTGCCCCGCCGCGACGAAGCCGCCGTCGGCCCGCCCGCCGCCGAAGGCGCCCGACAGCGCCGAAAAGACGAGGTTTTCGACGGGCTTTCGGATGAAGCTGTCGATCGCGGCGCGCTTCAGATCATTGAGGATCGCGCGCGACAGACCCTTCAGCGACAATTCGCCGGCGCGCGCTGCGCGAACGAGATCGCGCTCGATCGCGCGCGCCGCGCCCGCGAACGCGTCTTCGATGAGGCGCGCGGCCGGGACGATCTCGTCGCGCGCGACGCGGGAGATTTCCGCGCCCGCCGCGCTGACGCCCGCGGAAATATGGGGATTGTCGGTCATAAGGTCTCATCCGGGTAAAGAGCAAGGAGCGCGTCGAGCCCGCCGCGCGTCAGCGCCTCGCCGCCCGCGCGCGCGGTCAACCAGCGCCATTCGGCGAGCGTCAGCGCCCAGAAGGTTTCAGGATCGAGCCCGAGCGTCGCGACCGCGAAGATGAGCCATTGATGGAAGGGGATCATGATTCAGTTCGCCTTGCCTCCACGGCCTCCCCCCACCCGAAATCGCTGCGCGATTTCGACCTCCCCGCGAGGGGGAGGTTAAGGGGCGCGCTTTCTTCGCCTCCCCCTTGCGGGGAGGCCGAAACTTTCGAAGAAAGTTTCGGGTGGGGGTTCTCTTCCGCCGCCAGCGCCGCAAAGGCCTTCGCAACCGCGCGTGCGGCTTCGCCGAGATCGATCGCCGCCGTCGTCAGTTCGTGAGCGGACAATCGCCGCCCGCCGCCGGCCGACAGCGCCTCGATGAGGATGAGGAGATGGCCGACGCCGGGATTTTCGAGCCGGCGCGCCAGCTCCGAAAAATCGCCGCCGCCAAGGCGGTCTTCGATCTCGGCGAGCGCGCCGAGGGTGAGGCGCAGCGTCACCGCTTCACCATCGACCGACAGCATCGCGTCTCCGGGGCGGTAGCCGCTCATGGCGCGGCCTCGAAGACGAGCGCGCCGGCCGAGGCGAGCGCGATCGAGAAGGTCGCCTCGCCGTCATGGTCGCCCGCGTAATCGAGATTGGCGATGAGGAACGGCCCGGTCATCGTTCCAAGACCGGGCACGGCGAGTTGAAACCTGCGCACCGCGCCGGCGAAGAACGCCGCGCGAAGGCTGAGGGCGGCGGCGTCGTTGAGAAAGACGCCCGCCCCCGCGACGGCCGCCTGCCTGACGCCGGCGCCGGCGAGAAGCTCCCGCCAGCCGCCCGATTCCGAATGCGTCGCATCGACCTCGCGCGCGTTGAGCGAGAAGGTCCGTGTACGCAGGCCGGCGACGGTGGTGAAGCTTTCCGGACTGCCGCCGTCGCCGATCTTGACGAGCATGTCCTTGCCGCGCTGCGCGGTCATGGGTGTCTCCTTTGGGTTGAAATCACGCTTCTTTCTTCGCCTCCCCCTTGCGGGGAGGCCGAAACTGCGCCGCAGTTTCGGGTGGGGGTAGCGCGCCCGATCATGAGCGACGCGCTGCGTGGAGAGGGCCGCCCCCCACCCGAAATTCGCTGCGCGAATTTCGACCTCCCCGCGAGGGGGAGGT
>CAZNXR010000158.1:0-5834 GCA_964576815.1 uncultured Caulobacterales bacterium
CGCTGTCGGCGCTGGCGTAGGCCGCGCCGAGCGGCACCTCGATCTTGCCCGAAGGACGGTCCGCCGCGACGTGGAACGCAATCGCGTAATCGGGCTTCGGAAACCGCGTGTAGAGCCCGTCCGCCAGCATGTCGCGCGCGCCGGAGATCCGCTCCTCCGCCGGCTGGCCAATGAGAACGAGCGTTCCCTTCCAGGCGTCCTTGCGCGCGGCGAGCGCACGCGCCGTGCCGACGAGCGAAGTGATGTGCGTGTCATGCCCGCAGGCGTGCATGACCGGCTTGACGACGCCGTCGATGTCTTCCTGCGTGACGGTCGAGGCGTAGCTGAGCCCGGAATCCTCCTTCACCGGCAGTCCGTCCATGTCGGCGCGGATCATCACCGTCGGCCCGTCGCCGTTCTTCATCACCGCAACGACGCCCGTGCCGCCGACCTTCTCGGTCACGTCATACCCAAGCGCGCGAATTTCTTTCGCCAGCCGCTCCGCCGTCTTGAACTCGCGATGCGACAATTCCGGATTGCGATGAAAATAGTCGAACAGCGGCGCGAGATTGGTCTTGTAGTCGGCGGCGATGTCCGCGCGCAGATCGGCCTGCGCACAAGCAGGCGCAGCAAGCGCGATCGTCATCAGGGAAGCAACAAGCAAGCGCGTCTGGTTCTTCATGGCGGGGCCCCTCTCAATCGGCTTTCGATTCGTCTGCGCCGACGGTAGCGGATCGGCGCCCGATTGTAAGCCGCTGCGCCGTCAGAGCGGCCGGATTTCCCCGACCTCCGCCGCCTTAATATCGCGGGAGACGACGCCGACCTCGCCCAGCGTCTTGATCCATTCCGCCATATGCGGCTGCGTGAAGTGCCGCTCCAGCGACGTCCAGTCCTTCCAGTATTCAAGGATGATGATCGTGTCGGGCGCCGTTACGTCCTCGCCATAGGAATAATAGAGGCAGCCTTCCTCGCGGCGCGTCGCTTCGATCGCTTTCAGCATCGCGCTGCGCGCCTTGTCGAGCGCGCCGGGCTTCACCGTCGCATGGCCCGAGACGATGATCATTTGAGCGCGCCGTCCGCCGCCGCGAGCACGGCGCCGACCTCCGGCCGGTTGACGTAGCTCTGGTCGTCGGTGGCGTAATCGGCCTCGAAGAGTTTCGCGGCGATCGTGCGGTCCGGCTTCACGATGAAGGCCGCCGGGTGCGGAATGCCGGCGAAGCGGCCGGAGGCGTGCTTCTCATTCCTGAGGCCGAAGGCGTCGATGATCTCCGACTTCGGATCGGAGAGCAGCGTCACGCCGACTTTCTTGCTGTCCGCAAACGCCTTCTGCTTCTCGGCCGCGTCATAGCTGACGAACACGACGGAGAGCCCGCGCTTTTCGAACTCGGCGCGGGAGGCGTCAACGCTCAACGCCTGCGCCTTGCAGTATGGACACCAGTCGAGAGAGCGCACGAAGAACAGCGCCATCCCCTTCGGCCCGACGAGCGAGTCGAAACTGCGCGTCGCGCCCGAAGAGTCGCTGGCGGCGAGGTCGTGCGGGATCGCCGCGCCGATCCTGGGGCCGAGATCGGCGGTCTCAGCCGCGACGGGCGCGGGCGCTGCGAGCGAAAGGCTGACGGCGGCGAGCGCTGCAAACAGAGGTTTCATCACGGGTCTCCCTTGGCGAAATCGTCGCTCGCATAGCAGGTTTCCGCCCGGCCCGCGCCATCACGTTTCGCGGAAGGTTGCGGCCCCTCCCGCCGCGCGATAAGCGGGACGCGACTTTGACCCCCTGCGGAGCCTTCCATGAACATTCACGAGTACCAGGCGAAAGAACTGCTCAAATCCTTCGGCGTTCCGGTGTCGAAGGGGGTCGCCGTGCTCAACGCGAAGGATGCGGAGGCGGCCGCCAAGACGCTCCCCGGCCCCCTTTATGTCGTAAAAGCGCAGATCCACGCCGGCGGGCGCGGCAAGGGCAAGTTCAAGGAGCCAGAAGCGGGCGAAAAGGGCGGCGTGCGCCTTGCGAAATCGCCGGCGGAAGCCGCCGAATTCACCAGGCAGATGCTCGGCGCGACGCTCGTCACCAAACAGACGGGCGAGGCCGGCAAGCAGGTGAACCGCATCTATATCGAGGACGGCTCCGACATCGCGAAAGAGCTTTACCTCTCCGCCCTCGTCGATCGCGAGAGCGCCAGCGTCGCCTTCATCGTCTCGACCGAAGGCGGCGTGAACATCGAGGAAGTCGCCGAGGAGACGCCGGAGAAGATCGTCACGGTACGGATCGACCCCGCGACCGGCTTCATGCCGCATCACGGCCGGCGCATCGCCGACGCCCTCGGGCTTAAGGGCGACCTCGCCAAACAGTGCGGCAAGCTGACCGCGCAGCTCTACCAGGCGTTCACGACCAAGGACATGGCGATGCTGGAGGTCAATCCGCTGATCGTCACGAAGGACGGCGTGTTGCGCGTGCTCGACGCGAAGGTCGGCTTCGACGACAATGCGATCTACCGCCATCCGGACGTCGCGGCCCTGCGCGACGAGACGGAAGAGAACGAATTCGAGCGCAAGGCGAAGGAGTTCGACCTCTCCTACGTCAAGCTCGACGGCAATATCGGCTGCATGGTGAACGGCGCCGGGCTCGCCATGTCGACGATGGACATCATCAAGCACTACGGCGCGGAGCCCGCGAACTTCCTCGACGTGGGCGGCGGCGCGACGAAGGAAAAGGTCACGGAAGCCTTCAAGATCATCACCTCCGACAAGGCGGTGCAGGGAATTCTGGTCAACATCTTCGGCGGCATCATGCGCTGCGACACCATCGCAGAAGGCATCATCGCGGCGGTGAAGGAAGTCGGCTTGAAAGTACCGCTGGTCGTGCGGCTGGAAGGCACCAATGTCGAACTCGGCAAGAAGATTTTGAACGAGAGCGGATTGGCGATCACCTCGGCGGATGACCTCGAGGATGCGGCGGCGAAGATCGTGAAGGCGGTGGGGTAAAGGACGCGTGCACCCTGCAAGATTCGACCGGATTGTTTGGCAACTAAAGTCGTTTTTTGGTGCTGGAATTCGAAACGTCGAACAGGCTTTGGATTATGCAAAAGGACGGCGCTGGGAACGCATAATCGACATCGATGCGCTGGAGCAAACCGCGCCAAGCGGCAAGTTACCGTATGATGATTATGCGTCATGGCATCCGCCATTTTCAGTATTCTTGAGAGCCTGCGCGTCCGAATTCACGCTTCCAGCGGCCGCTGGTGCGCCAGGATCGATTTGTGCGCTTGACGCCTTTGTGGATGGCGGCGACGAACGTCTATGGCTCAACGCTGGGCTCGAAATCTTCGGTTGCGAGGCGGAACAGCGGATTGAAGAGGCAAACGGACTTCCTGGATGGTACTGGGGCAACCAGACTTCCTTCGCGCCGATTGAGGTGACAGGTCTGCGACTCATGGGACCGGATTTTGGCGTTTTCCGATTTACTTGGACCCACACTCGGCTAGACCGTTATCCTCTAGATGGAAGAATAATTGCGTGAGCCGCCCCCGCCGACTTCGCTTTCCCTCATCCCCTCCGCGTGCGTTGGAATGAATCCGACGCCCAGGGGATCGTCTTCAACGTCAATTATTTCCTCTATTACGATATCGCCGTGTGGGAGTGGACGCGCGCGCTCGGCTATGCGCGTTGGGACGAGGCGCCGCGCCGGCGATCCGAGCTATCCAAAATTTTGCAACCCGGACCGCTCCGTTGACACGAATCGAGATTGCACATAATATGTGCATATGAAGAACCTGACGCTTCGCATCGACGAAAAGACGCTTGCCGAAGCCCGCAAGCGGGCGGCGCTTCGTGGCACGACCGTCGCAAAACTGGTGCGGGAATATGTCGGTTCGATTGCAAGCGACGGCGAGGAGCCCGCAGAGTCGCGAAAAGCGCGGCTGGAATTAGCCGAAATGGCGCGGGCTTCGCGCGCCGACTTCGGCGATGGTTGGGCGTGGCGGCGCGAAGAGGCTTATGAAGGACCTCGTTTTTCTAGACTCGAACGTATTGCTCTATGCGGCGAACGCAAATCCGGGCGAGCGAGAAAAACACAGAACAGCCGTCGCACTGGTTGAAGGCGGCCCGTTCGCGACATCGGGACAGGTTCTGGCGGAATTTTACTCAATTGCGACCAGCGTGAAGGGGCGTCTCACCGCGGATCAGGCGCTCAGCTGGATCGAGAGGCTGTCATCCGTTCCGTGCGTTGCTGTTGACGCTAACCTTGTGAGGGCGGGCGCCGCCAATGCGCGGCGCTACAAGATTTCGTATTGGGACGGCGCCATCGTTGCGGCGGCCGAAAAGGCGGGCGCCCACATTCTTTTCACTGAGGATTTGAATGACGGTCAGAAATACGGCTCGGTCGAAGCGCGAAATCCATTCGCACCGGGCGGACAATAGATGACCTCCCCCGCCGACTTCGCCTTTCTTCATCCCTTGCGCGTGCGCTGGTCCGAATGCGATGCGCAGGGCATTGTCTTCAATGTCAATTATTTTCTCTACTACGACATCGCGGTGTGGGAATGGACGCGCGCGCTCGGCTATGCGCGCTGGGACGAGGCGCCGGAGTTCCTGACCGCGCACGCCGAATGCGACTTCAAGGGCTCGGCCTTTTTCGATGACGAGCTGAAGATCGGCATCCGCGCCGCGCGCATCGGCACGAAGTCGCTCGACTGCGCCTGCGCTGTCTTTCGCGGGGACGCTCTGCTGAACGAAGGCAAGCTCACCTATATCTACGTGAAAAAGGGCACGCGCGAGACCGCGCCGCTGCCGGAAGAATATATTCAGCGTCTGATGCAATTCGAGCGGATCACGCCGGCGCTGAAATAGAGGCCGCGCCTCACTCCCTTTTCGGCGCCATCACCAGAGTCAGCCCGATGGCGGCGGCGATGACGCCGAGGCGGAGCGCATTTCCCGTCCAGCCGCCGATCGCGTTCTCCCCGAGATCGAAGAAACCCCAGAGCGCGTTCATCCCGGCATGGGCGAAGATCGCGGGCCAGAGATTGAAACCCCAGCGCACGAAGATCCACCCGAGCAGGAACCCGCCGACGCCGGTGATGGCGACAACGCCGGCGATTTCGGCAAGGCCCTCGCCTTGCGCCGCATGGACGGCGCCGAAAACGGCGGCGGGCGCAAGCGCGGCGAGAACGAACGGCCAGCCGGCAAGGCGCATGAGCGCGCCGATGGCGAGGCCGCGAAAGCCGATCTCCTCCATCACCGGAAAAATCCCTGAGAGAAACGCCTGATCGTGGAGGCTGATTTCCGCCGCAGGCTTGGCAATCAGGAAGGCTATGGCGGTCGCGGGCGCGAAGATCGCGAGCGCGAAAAGAAGCGGCCGGCCGATCGGCGCGGAGAGCCCGGCGAGCTGCGCAAGGGGCCGCGCCTCCCGCCCGCCGAAGAGGAGAATGACCATGGCGAGCAAAACAAGGCCGAGCGTATTGATGACGGTCGTCACGCCATAAGGGATCGAGGCGAGCGCCGTCTCCTTCAACGCCGGGCGAATGAGGTCGACCTGGTCGGCGCCGATCAGCGCCGTGATCACGCCGACGGACAGAAGAGCGCGGCTTGCGGTGTTCATCTGGTCCCTTGCTGCATGGTTCCGGCGAGCCCCCTAGCCTATCGCATCAGCGCCGAATTGAATATTTCGGCCCTGAAGCAGGCGCGCGAGCAGACCCTGACCGCATCCGGCGACATCTTGCGCCTGGTCCCTCCGCCTCCGGAGCTGTCGGCCCATGTCTTCGGCTTCGTGCACCGGCGCGATGCGCGCGGCGGCGATGTGGCGTTGATCCTGCCCGAGGCGCGCACTTCCATCCAGCTTCGCCGCGCCGATCCCTATTCCATTCGCG
>CAZNXR010000159.1:0-5791 GCA_964576815.1 uncultured Caulobacterales bacterium
CGTATTGGAAGTCGGGGCGGCGACGGTGTCGGCGTCAACCGCCTGCGCGGACTCGCGCGGAACGCCGAGCGGCGCGGCGAGATCGGCGACCGCATCCGCGATGCGCTCGCTGGCGCGGTCAAAAGCGGCGCGCGCAGAGACACCTTCCTCGGGGCGCACGCTCGCGACAAGTACGATCTCCTGTTTCAGATTGTCGAAGATCGCGATCAGCGTCGGGCGGATGAAGACGGCGTCCGGAACGGTGAAGGCCGTGCGCGGGCGGTCGGGCAGGCGCTCCATCTGCCGCGCCATGTCATAGGAGAAATAGCCGAAGACGCCGGCGGCCATCGGCGGCGCGTCGGCGGGCAGCGCGATGCGCGAGGCGTCGATGAACGCCTTGAGGCTCTCAAGGGGTTTGAGCTTTTCGAGCTTGAAGTCGTTTGCGTCCGCAGCCGCGCGCAGATTGAGTTCGGCATGGCCGCCGAAGGCGCGCCATATCGCGTCCGGCTTCATGCCGATGATCGAATAGCGCCCGAGCTGTTCGCCGCCCTCGACGGATTCCAGCAGGAACGCGTTCCGCCGGCGGCTTGCGAGCTTCAGATAGGCCGAAACCGGCGTTTCAAGATCGCTGACGATCCGGCGCATCAGAACCGCCGGCGCGCCTTCTTCATAGCGGCGCCGGAATTCGTCGAAATCCGGCGTCAGGGTCATTGCGCGTCGCCGAACTGCCTGTCGAGTTGCGCCTTGTTGATCTTGACCTTTGCGTCGTCGCGCACGGCCTTGGCGTAAGCGTCGATCAGCTCCTGGTCGATCTGCTGCCCGATAAATCGTCCGAAGGCGGAGATTTGCTCCGGGCCGACCGGCGCCGCCCCGAAGGCGACGGCGTCGATGACGGCGATCACTTGCGCCCCGTCGCCGGCGCGCCCCGAAACGGCTTTGCCTTTCGCCGCCGCGAAGACCTGGTCGAGAAGGTCCTGCGAGAACGTCTCGTTGACGCTGCGCCGGTTGAGGCTGGCGGAGAGCGGCGCGCGGTTGAACGGCGCGGCGGCCTCCGCGAGCGGCGTTCCCTTGGCGAGCGCGTCGTTGATCTGCGCAACGACGGCGCCGAGGCGGGCGTCACGGTCGCTCACGCGCCAGCGCGCCTCAACCTCGGCGGCGATCGTCTCAAGGGGAATCGGCGCCGGCGGGATGATCTCCGTCAGGGAAATGAAATAATAGCCTGACCTGTCGCTGAGTTCGGACGCCTGCGATTCCTCGCCTTCTTCGAGCTTGAAGGCCGCCGCGAGCGCCTCGGCCGGAACCCCATCGACGATGCCGCCGCCCCGGTTGAAGCTGAAGGAATCGACGGGTCCGACGACCTGCGCCGTCGCGCCGTGCTTTTGCGCCGCTTCGGCCAGCGGCACGCCGGAATCGCGCTCGTTTTCGATTTCCTCGATTTTGTCGAAGAGCCGCTTCTTCGTTCCCTGATCCAGGAATGTCTCCTCGATCTCGGCGCGAACCTCGTCGAAGGCGCGGATTTCGGCCGGCGTCACATTGGCGATCTGCAACACGTTGAAACCGAACACCCCTTTGATCGGCCCGACGACCGCGCCGGTCGCCGCTTTCGCGTCGAAGACGGCGCCCGACACGGCGGGATCGACGATATCGGATTTAAGGACCTCCGATCGCGTCACCTGCGCGAGGGTCTGGCCGTTGTCGCCGGCGACCGTCTCAAACGGCTTGCCGTCTTTCAGCGCCGCGGTTGCGGCCTTTGCAGCGTCCTCGGTCTCCAGCGTGATCTGGTAGAAAGTACGCCGCTCCGGCGTTTCATATTTCGCCTTGTTGGCGTTGTAGATTTCGAGAAGCTTTTCATCCGTCGCCTCGGCGCGATCGACGAAATCCGAGTTGCTGAGAATGACGGCGGTGAAGCTGCGGTATTCCGGCGCCATGAACTGGGACTGGTTCTTGTCGTAGAATTCCTTGATGAGCTCCGGCGTGGCGGCGGGCGCAGCGCCTGCGGCGTCTTCTCCGATCGTCACATAGCTGACGTTGCGAGTTTCTACTTCGCGCGCGACGAGGCCGTCGATGAGCGCGTTCGACGCGGGGCCGCCGCGCGCCACGCCGCCCAGCAATTGCGCCCGCAGCATTTCCATACGGATGCGCTCCTCAAACTCGCGGATCGAGAATCCGTATTCGCGCAGGATAAGATCGAGCGTCTCGTTGTCGAACTTGCCGCTGTTGGGGTTCTTGAACTGCTCGTTCGTCTGCAGGAACTTGCTGACCATCGGCCGGGTGACGATAAGCCCCATTTTGAGGGCTTCCTGGTCGAGCGCCGACTGCGTCGCCATCGATTCGACGATCTGATCCTGCGCGCCCTCGGCGATCGCCTGCTCGCGCGTGAAAGCCCCCTCGGACTGGTTACGCCGATTGGTGACGTAACGGTCGAACTCGCGGCTGATTTCCAGGACCGAGAAGCCCTTTGGCCCGACCTTCAGCGCGTCGTTGCTCGTCATCTGGCTGATTTCCGGGACGCCCCACGCGATGAACGAGACGACAAGCGGCAAGATGAAAATGAGGGCGATGACGGTCTTCAGCGCCCCTTGGTTCTTCTTCGGCATGGAACGGTCCCGGCGGTTGCGCCCTGCGCCGCCAGGGGCGCCGGGCCGGAATGATTGGCGGCTCTTGTAGGCGCCGCCGGGGCCCGGAACAAGCAGGGATTCTGGACAAGGTCCGGGGCTTCCCTTAGGCCCCTCGGGGTCGTCGCGGGAGACCTTATGAAGGCGCTGATCGCCGGAAACTGGAAGATGAACGGCGTTTCATCCTCCGTGCTCGAAGTCCAGAAACTGATCGGGCATTTCTCGGGCGCCATGCCTGCGGCCCTCGATATCGCGATCTGCCCGCCGGCGACGCTGATCGGGCTCTTTGCAACCGAGTTCAGCGATGAGGGTATCGCAATCGGCGGTCAGGACTGCCACCCCGACGCTTCCGGCGCCCATACGGGCGAGATCAGCGCCGAGATGCTCGCAGACGCCGGCGCCGCCTTTGTCATCGTCGGACACTCCGAACGCCGCGCCGATCATGGCGAGACGAACGCGCTGGTGCTGCGGAAAGCGAAGGCCGCGCGGCGCGCCGGGCTCATCCCCATCATCTGCGTCGGAGAGACCGAGGCGGAACGGCGCGCGGGCCGCGAAAAAGATATCGTTGAGGTCCAACTCGCCGAGTCGCTGCCGCCGGGAGACCCGGAGATCGTCATCGCCTATGAGCCCGTCTGGGCGATCGGCACCGGGCGAACGCCGACCATCGATGAAATCGCCGAAATGCACCTTTTTATCCGTCACCATGTCGGCGAGGGCGTGCGCATTCTCTACGGCGGATCGGTGAAGCCGTCGAACGCCAGGGAAATCCTCGCCATCGGCAATGTCGACGGCGCGCTGGTCGGCGGCGCCAGCCTGAAAGCGGACGATTTCGCGGCCATCATCCGGGCTGCAGGATGAGCCGTACATCGCACATGGGACCTTATCTCGCCTTTGCCGTTCTTTTCGGCCTCCTCCTGATCGGCGGCTGCGCCAGCTGGCGCGCGGAGCAGGATGCGCCGCCCATTGGCGCCTTCGTTGAGATCGATGGCGAGCGACTGCATGTTCTCGACATCGGGCCGAAGGACAGCGCCTTGCCGCCCGTCGTCCTCATCCACGGCGCCAGCGTCAATCTGCGCGACATGAAGCTCGCGCTTGGCGACGAGCTTGCGAAGACACGGCGCGTCGTCATGATCGACCGGCCGGGCAGGGGATATTCGACGCGCCCTAAAGACGGCTGGAAGCTCGACCGGCAGGCGCAGCTCATCCACGGCGCCGTGGCGTCGCTGGGCGTCGAGCGCCCGATCGTGTTGGGACAAAGTCTCGGCGGCGGCGTCGCCCTTGCTTACGCGTTGCAGTTCCAGGAGCAGATGTCCGGTCTTGTGCTGCTGGCGTCGGTCAGTCACGAGTGGCCGGGCGGCGCCGCGTGGTACAACAATGTCTCTGGCTGGCCGGTCGCGGGATTTCTGCTTCGGCGGCTCGTGATCCCGGTTTATGCCCCGCTCGCCGCCAAAGACGGCGTGATTAAGTCGTTCGCGCCGGATCAAGCCCCTGAAGGCTATTATGAGCACGCCGGGATTTCGCTGCTGTTCCGGCCGGGCGACTTCCGCAACAACGCGGCCGATCTTCGCAACATCAAGCCGCAGATCATCGCGATGAGCACGCGCTACGGCGAAATCAGGCTGCCGACAGCCATTATGTCGGGGGCTGACGACACATCGGTCAGTCCACGCATCCACTCGATGGTGCTCGTCAATGAGATCGATGGTGCAACGCTGGAAATACTCCCCGACACCGGGCACGCGCTCCATCACGCCGAAAAGGCGAAAATTCTGGCGGCGATTGAGCGGATTACGTCCGCCGCAAGCGGCGAATCGGGCCAGACCGCCGCATCGGCGCGGTAGACCGCAGGTGACGCGGCGGCCGCGCGCCGCTATCTACCCCCTCGGGCTGTTATCAGAGGGGCTGTCATGCGTCTTGTCGGAAAAATTCTCGGCGGGCTTTTGCTGCTGATTGTCGTCGCGCTCGGCGGCGCGTCGGTGTGGTTCTGGTTCTATCCCGTAACCGTCACCAATTACGTCAACAAGTTTACGATCGAGTTCGCGCTTGAAACGCCGGAATTGCTGACCGGTCTCGGCGCGATCGACAACACGCCGCTCGATTTTCACAGCGGCAAGCTCGCGGACTACACCAAGGCGCAGGAAGACAAGCAGCTCGCGCGCCTCAGAAAGTCGCGCGAAGGGATGAACCGCTTCAACCCGGAAAAACTCAAAGGCCAGGAAAAGCTCACCTGGGAGATCGCGACCTGGTTCCTCGACGACATCATCGCGCAGGCGGAATTCGAACACAGCGGTTACCGCGTGAACCAGATTTCCGGCCCGATGGTCAATCTGCCGCAATTCATCACCGACAGCCACGTCATCAAGAACGAAAAGAGCGTCAAGCGCTACATTTCCCGCCTCAGCGAATTCGGCCGCGTCATCGGCGAGGTGAAGGCGCGCGTTGAGGACGACCGCGCGGCGGGCGTCACCCCGCCGGATTTCGTCATCGAAAAATCGCTCGTCGGCATGCGCGCCTTCATCGAGGGCGGCGCCGACAAGAACCCGCTGGTCACGACGCTTCCCGACAAGCTCGACAAGATCAAGGGCATGACGCCGGAGAAGAAGGCGGCCTTTATCGCCGACGCGACGAAGGCGGTGAACGAAAACGTCATCCCCGGCTACCTCGCCATGATCGCGCTGTTTGAGGACATGGCGAAGACCGCGACGCATGACGCCGGCATCTGGCGCATTCCGGACGGCGACCGAATTTACGCCGCGGCGCTGCGCAACAATACCACGACGGACTTGTCCGCCGACGAAATTCACGAGATCGGCCTTGCCGAAGTCGAACGCATCGAGCGCGAGATGACGGCGATCCTTGACGCCGAGGGCATTGCGACCGACCCGCTCGCCGACGCGATGACCGGGCTTGGCGCGGCGGGTTCGTCTTCGCTGCCGCTCACCTTCGCGGAGCGCATCGCGCTCGTGTCGCAGCGGCCGGGCGAATTGTTCCCGAACGACGATGCGGGCCGTCAGGCGATGATCGACTATCTGACGCAGCTCAACGTCGATGTAATGAAGCTTGCGCCGGAATATTTCATCACCATTCCGCCGCAGCCGGTCGAGGTTGTACGCGTGCCGGAATATTCGCAGGACTCAGCGCCGGGCGGCTATTACAACCCGCCGGCGCTCGACGGCTCGCGCCCCGGGCGTTTTTAC